>JAIRTW010000055.1 GCA_031254875.1 Candidatus Bathycorpusculum termitum | reverse complement strand
GGGTCTTCAAAAACTATGTCCAGCTTTAACCCATATTGATCTATTTTGCTTTGCAACTGGTTCCAAATCTCCTGTGAAACATCATCTGCACTCCATATGCCCCATATGGTGTCATGTGGGTTTCGCATACCCCACCCATAATTTCTAGGCAAAACCAGAGCCGCTTCAGCCTTAACGCCCCCCTGAAGTACAGCAGGGTTTTGAACTACATCTTTCCAAAAACGCTCCAAAGCCAAAAAATGCTCTTCTTGTAATGTGTTGGGTTCTGCAGAGTTTTCAGAGTAATTAAAAATTATCACATACTCAGCACCTGCCTCATAGGAGGCCCTCATTTGCTGATACATCGCTTCGCCATTGGTTAGGTAGGGTGGGTGAGTGTAGGTCCAGGTGAGTATGGTGCCCCAGCTTTTACCCTGTAGATTCGCTGCCCCTCGCACCAAACCAATCTCTTGCTCAACTGTATTGTTCCAGCCTAACTCGGCAAGCACCACGTCATATCCGCTTTGATAGTCCCACCAATAAAGACCATAATCCGCACTAAAAACCAAAATATCTGCCTTACTTAACTGCGCCTTATCTATCCGCTCCAATTGAGCTTTATTAGTATCTATGAACATTTGGGCGGCATCATCATAGTTTTTTATAGGATTTTGCTCTAAAATCTGCTCATAAGACTTTAGGGGTTGATTATATTTTGTAATATTTTCAGACGTATAAAAATCATCATTTGCTATACCTAGGGTGATTGTTCCATTAGGATAATAATGCGTAGTTTCCAGGTTAGTCCAAACAGAAATTTCGCCATTAGGATAGTAACTAAATTCTGCATCGGTGTTACGAACTGTGATCACCCCAGTAGACGATTTCTGGGCCCCCTTAAGATCAACAAGTATATCGAGCATTTTTCCGCCCAGCTCATCTTCATAGTATACCCCGATGAAGCGTTCACCCCAGCGTTCTTTTGCCGCATTAGCCAATTCATTTGTTCTAACTCCTGCAGGCACATTATCGCCCCCTATCAGAAAAGTGCCATTAGACCAATCATTAGACTCTATCGTTGTTGAAACAATATAACTAGAATTGTCGCTACTGTAGGGGGAGGGGAAAATGGTTCGGGTGTTGCAGAATGCAAAATGCAGGTTTGCGGCAATTGCATAGTCCCCTATTTCCTCGACCTCTGCAGTATTTTTTAATGTTCCTGATTGTAGGATAAAGAGGTTGGTGTAGTCTTTTACTTGGTCGATGAGGTCTTTTGCCTCTTGAATTGAGCGGCCACAATAGGTAACGCCCACATAGAATTGTTTTTGTCCGTCTTGGCTAAACACAACCAAACTTGTAACAGCCACTAAACCAACCAATAACAAAAATACCGCACCCCCTACAAACAGCTTCTTTTTCATAACCTTACCCATCCTGTTTGGTGGATAGACTTGGAGCCTATGTCACCATTTGCAAATGTGCTTGAGGGGAGGGTTAATGTTTTGATTGCTTTAGTAAGACGGCTATGGAACTTTCGGTTCATTTGTTTTTTTCACCGCTTCAGAATAGCTCTTAGGAGGTTTATAATTCTCCTCCCCGAACACTTTTTTTCTAAGTGTTCTAGTTTAAGAACAGCCCCTTAAGCACAATTTGCCGCTCAATTTTTCGTTAACTATACCGTATTTGGATTGATTTTACGTGTTTTCTTTGAATGATTTCCATCAGTTATTGATCTATGGTGTATGTAAGCGGTTCTTCACTGTCGTTACGTCGCATCGTTAACGGAAAGTTACTGCTATACGTGTTATGTGTTAATGGCTATCGCGGGTGGTCTTTTAAGTTTAGGCTTGTTAAGGGTTGATGTCAGATGGATTTAGCTAGCAGTAAATGTTGGGTGGAGGTTAGACCGCTTATAACTTGCGAGTTAGCGGCAGCGAATTTTGTTCCTGTTTTAGATGCTCTATACAATTTGGCTAAACCATACCGATTTAGGGTAGCGGCAACAAACGATAGAGGGGTTAATAAGTGTCAGCAGGTTAGGTTTTTCTTCCAGTTTTCAGATGAGCAAACCAAGAAGCAGATGTCAAACATTATAAGGGCACTGTTAGATGTGGAAGTCGCGTCTGCTAATCCACCCGAGTTGTTGTATGCGTTTAGGCTGGATTTGGAGTTGGCTAAGAATTATGCCTTGCCCATAGTTAGCGGTCAAGAAGAAATGCAGGTTAACCTCATAGATAGACTGACAGCCTCCATCATAACGGGTTGCGATACCTGTCTTGAAGTTACCGCACAAGCAGATCCCAACGCAGCATTGGGCATACAAAAATACCTCTATGAGAAAATCCATCCCACCCCCGGCCTAAGTAGAGAATTTCTCAACCAAGACCTTCTGGGGGGGCTTGATGCAATATCGGGGAAAGACGCCCAAACTGGATCAACTAAACAGAGAAGAAAATCGGGGCAGGGCCGGAGTGATCCATGGGTTAGAGCGTGTATTAAAAATGCAGAGAGAAAACTTTGCAGCAAACTCTTTACGTGTCAGATAGTCATTCAAAGCAATTCGTTACAGAATGCACAAGCAGTTAAAAATGCCTTACCCGCCGCTATGAACCGATTTAGAACTTTTAAAACCCAAAAAAAGCCGCAGTCCTCAACGGATCTTAGAACCCCATCAAGATATGGGTTAAGAAACAATATTCTTTGCCGCCTATGGTGGATAATACCGATGACGCTTCTTTTGTCTGCGGGGGGACTGGGATTATTTAACCCCCTAAATATGTCTGCTTCAGCATTTAGTATAGAATTTGGGTTTCTGAGTTTAGTTGGGCTCTTGGCAGTTTGCTTCTTTGCAGCCTTTAGAAAACGGCAACCCATTGTGCTCTCTACTCAAGAGCTATCCCAAATAGTCGGTTTACCCACCGCAACAGAAAAACTCCCCATTGCCCTTGGTAAAGTTCCGCTCTCAAGAATGCAACTGCGTTCAGAAACACCAACTAAGCAAACAAATGAAAACATAGCGCTTAGCAATAAAGAAGAACACTTTCAAGAGCTTGGTTTATCAACCAGCCGCCTCCGGGCAGCAGTCGTCCCCGAAGAGAAAGAAACCCCGGCTAATTTTAAAATGGACAGGGTTGTGGAGGAAGAGATGTAATGTTGTTGATGCTGTGGGTGCGGTTTGTTTTTGTTTTGGGTGTTTTGATGTATGCTTCTGTGTGTGATGTTTGGCGTCGGCAGGTTTCCAATTGGGTTTGGATTTTTTGCTATCCGATAGGATGTGTGATGACTCTTTTGGCCTTGAGCGTTAATTTGCTAAGTGTATCGGTTGTTTTGTTCTCGCTTGGTTGCTCGGTAGGTTTGGGGCTGGTTTTGTTTTGTTTGGGTTTTTATGGAGGTGCGGATGTTAAGGCCCTTATATTTGTGGGGTTAACCACTCCAGCACTTCCGTTTGTTTTTAATCCCGCCCCAGGTGTTTTGGAGTTGCCGTTGGTTTTGGTTGTGTTTTGTAATGCAACTCTTTTAACTATGATTTGGCCTCTGTCGATTTTTATCTTGAATCTAAAAGACGGCCTCAAGAAAAGAAGCATGTTTGAAGGAATAGCGCTCTCTTTGCCAGAAAAAGTCTGGTTGCTTTTTACAGCAAGACGCGTAAAGTTAGCAGAGATAGAGGGGTTGAGGTACTTTCCCATTGAGAGAGTAGTGCTGCAAGAAGGCCAACCAACTCGAACATTGGTACATTTTGTGAAAGCCGAAGCTGATTTGTCAAAATACCGAGACAATTTAGAAGAAAATAAAGCGCTATACAAAAGGGGCGTTCTGGCCTCGCCAACAATACCCTCAATATGTTTTTTTACTTTGGCTCTGGCAACCGCCCCTTTAGGCAACCTATTTTTCTGGGCCATAACACTTTTGGGAGCTATATAGCAACAGCGTGTTTTACCCTGAACCATACATATATTCAGCATTAACAGTTAGAGGCTGGTCAAAACTTTTTCTATGGCATTTTTCTCTATCAACTGGTCGTAGAAGTCTTTCACAGCCTGTTTTAGGGTTTCTTCATCAGCTACACCTGAACAGATCAGTTTGCCGGTGAGGAAAACAAGAAAAGTTGCTCTGGATTCACCCATCTTGTAAACGGCGGCGGGAAACTTTTCATGTTCGTATATGACAGATTCAAATTGATTGGTGAACTGTTCCAAAGATATAGAGGCTCCGCCTATAATCACCGAGGCTACAAGATTCTTTACACCACATTCAAACACACAGTTACTTGAAACGAGACCTTCAGCTTTAAGACGTTCCAGAAAAACCGCTGTTGCCGCTTGCCCTTTGGCTTGTGATTTTATTCCGGTGCAGACAAATTTGCCGTTTCGAAAAAGCAAAAAGGTAGCTGGAGGAACCTTTAGTTTATATGCTAGCCCCGGGAAGCGTTTCCAGTTACGCTTTGAACCTTCCAATTTGGAATTTGCAACACATAGATCTATAGCTTCACTAAAAGAGCCTGTCAGCACAATGTTTTGAATAGTGATCTCAAAGTCAAACAAACCAATCACGATGATAAAAGCCTGTACCTTTAAAAACCAACACACCAAAGCCAGTCCTGACAATAGGATAGGGCTAAACAGCCACTATCTGAGAACACTACTTAAAAAATGAGAGTGTTCACCTAAAGATATACAACATTTGGTTTTGCCAGTGTTGGAAGGTTTCGGGTTAGATAGGGCGCACCATAGTCGGATGGTTAAGTCGACAGGAGGGCTTTTGAATACACTTGTTCGTTCTATGGTTATGGGGCGATTAATAACCCCAATGGTTTGGTAGGAAGTATGCCTGATGGAAGTTATGCTCAGCTTTGGGGCGGCAATGGTGGTGACGGGGACATATAGTGGGAAAACTGAATGGGACTCAAGTGGCGATATTTGGGTGTATGCGTATTCGGGCAACGGCTACAATACTCATTTCTATACCTTGTTTCCTACAACGGCTATAGTAATTGGGTGCAGACTAAGGTTCAAACGGTGTAGGGTAATGGCGGCGGACCTCAATGGATCAATTGCGGCTCATCCAACAATGCCTTCCGATACGTGCATTATCAGCTATTAACGACAATGGTATGAGCGCCAACATATTCATCGACTGCGTAAGAATTGAATAACATAGAAAACTTCATTTCCACCCTTTTTTATAATTATTCAATTAGTAAAGTTGCGGTGTATACGGTTATGGTGAAAAGTCGGCAGGATAAAGTTTGGATTGGTGCTGTGGGGGTTTGTTTGTCGGTTATTTTTGTTGCATTGGTTTTACCAGTATTGGTCTTGCCTTTAGATGCGAATTTATCTAGTGGGTATGTTGTTCATGTGGGTGATAAAGTATCGGGTACGGTAACAATTACTAATAAGAGTGGTTTTGACGTAACTGTCCAGTCCAATAGATTCCAGCCTTGCCTAAGTTTTTACAATGTTATGGATAAAAATAATCACGCTGAACCACTATTACCGTTGACTAGTCAGACTTTGAAAGCGGGTGATAAAATAGTCCGTCCTTTTGAGTACGAAGTTACGGAGGCGGGCATATACCTTCTCAACACACATTATAGCATTGAGTTTAATGGCTATCCAATTAATACATTCCGTTTCAATATCGTTATTGTATTATGAGGGATGTAGGCTATGAATTTTGAAACAAGTAAAACTTTAGGCTATATCGGTGCATTGTTGATATTTTTTGGCACAGGGTTCACATTTGCAGGCAGTATGGATTTTGGGCTTATAAGAACCGCCGGTATCATATTTGTCCTATTTAGTCTTTATAATCTGGCAGACTTTTATAACGCCCCAAACATCTTTCCTAAACGAATTGGTGTAGCAGCGGCAATATTTGGCTCTACCCTTAGCTCCACCTATGGCGTTGCTATTTTAATGGCAATGCTAAGCACTACAATTTTGTTTGCTGTGTTGTTGGTTTTGGTTATAAATGTGGTGTTTTTTGCGGTTGCCGCGTTTTTTGTAAAGCGTTCTCTAAAAGAACTTGCCGTACATTCAGGTACAAATCTATTTTCAACAGCCGGTCAGCTACTATTTATCGGTGCGGTACTTAGCACATTTATTTTGCCCGTTATAATTATGTGGACTACCTTACTAGTACTTGCGTTTGCATTCTTTAAAATGAAAAAACCCAAACCTACCCCGCCATCCACAATAGATATTTCACCGTCGTAAATACTGCTCTAAACCCTTTTAGCTCTAACGACTATCGGATAAACTGCGGAACTATAGGCACGCCGATTTTGAAATTCAGTTACAAACTCGTGGTACTAAGTGAAAATACTACTAAAGAACATGAGGTCCGCTGTCCACGGCATTTAAATACTTGCTTTAAAAAATTCGTCTCTAGGCAATGTTTGTTCCGTGTGTCACAGCAAATAGTTGTTGTCCTTATTACCAACGCGCATAGAAAAAAGTTTGTACGTTGCATAACCTTCAATGACAAACGGTTCGGACTTGCATATTGCTTTTGCTTCCTCAAAATTTTCGGCTTTGAAAATGACCATCCCTGCTACACCGGGATAGCCCTTAGTTGCCCCGCAGAGTATCAATTTACCATCGCCATCAAGTTTTTTTATGTTCGCTACATGCTTCTCAACCAGCGCTTTGTTGATTTTGTTATACGTTTTACCTCTTTCAATAAGCATTACATAAGTCAACATTCCATACTATCACCTGCGATTTAGTAACTTTTTTTAACAGAGTAAATATTGCTTTTGCAGGTGTCAAAGTTAAGAAATGAGTAAAACTTTTCAGCTAATTCATTTCCATCGTTTTGGGACGAATCCAAAAAAGCATTGAGATCAGCCATAGTTTCAAACGTTACAGAGTCTGCCCATGTATCGTCTTCAGCAAGTAGCTGAAATGAAACATATCCACTTTGTTTAGAAACATGCTCTTTGATTAGTTTGTCTACTGCAAGTAAAAAGTCTGGAACAGACACTCCGTCTTTTAGCTTGTAGATATTGGAAAAAACAACTTGGGACATAATTAAATGTCGCTCTTCTTTTTTATTTCTTTTTGCCTTTGTTTTTGAAAAAGAGCCAGAGGTACGGCCACAGCAACAGCTACAACCGTTCCAACCAATGCACCCACAAGAATCCTGTTATCTAAAGAAGACCCCGTCTCTGAGGGTAGAGTACCTCGATAATCAGCGGGCACATATCGCTCATTTACAGATAAAGGCGCTCCACCCAGGTCAGGAAATCCTCCAATTACATAAAAAACATCATCAACCACAGCCACACCAAAAGAAAAACGATCATCAGGCATTGCGCTAATAGCTGACCAGACATCAGTTACCGGATCATAAACCAAAGTAGAAGTTACCAACCCTCCATAAAAAACATAGAGCTTCGGAGACCCATAAAGACCAAATGTTGCCCCCGCCGCCGAAGTATGTGCAACAACCTCAACACCTGCGTTTGCTTCACTAAACGTATCAGTTTTTGGGTCATAAATCAAAACCTTCCGATCGTTTGACACCCCATGCTCTGTTAGGGAGTAATAAAATGTGCCTTTAATTATTATTTTGTTATCCACCACAGCTGAAACAAGACCCCGCCCCCAGCTAGGCAGATTGGTTTTTGCAGTCCAGAAATCAGTTACTGGATCATACATAAACAAGGTGCCGTTGAGTTGATCTATGACAAAGATTTTCCCCTCAACAACTTGCGCCTGCAGGCTTCCTCCGCTGACGGGCAAAGCGGTTTTAGTACTCCAGCTATCGGCAGCTATATCATAGACCTCATTTATGCCAAGTTCGCTGCTTCGTATCAGGCTACTCTCATTGTAGCCGTAGCCTCCGATGCAGTAGATTTTGCCATCGTAAGTTGCTATGGCAAAGCCATGTCTTGGGGTAGGCATAGAGGTCAAAGTGACCCAGGTATTGGATGTTGGATCATAGCATTCATTGGTAGCCATATAATCGCTTTTATTTCGGAGAGCCACAGTTGCAAGACTGCCTCCAATGGCGTAAATTTTGCCCTCCGCCGCAACAACCCCCAAAAGTCCTCTAGCTTGCTTCATGGGAGTCATCGTATTCCAGGAATCTTGAACAAGATTGGATGCTAAAACAGAACTGTTAGACAGGATGGTAAATAACCCGCTGCTTAGGATAAAGAGCACCAGTATAGTTGTTAGTAAGGTGTTTCGCATATTTAGCAGTCCATTGTTTTTCATATCACTGTGCGTTGTTACTTTTGGCGTTGAGCTATTTTGGAGTATCGGTGAGGGATAAACAAGGTTTGGAGTGATCGGGTTCTTTTTGGTTTTTATTTTTTTCGAATTAAAACATACAAAAACCTAATTAGCATAATTTTAATACCTTCGTTGTGGTGAAGGAAATGGAATTTTGGATTTGTATGTTGGTTATAACTTTGGTAATTCCATCCATCATGTTTGGGTGTGGCAGATATTTTGTCAAAAATGCGGGTTCAAGAGAGAGTAACACAGCATTTGGTTACAGAACGGTTATGTCGATGAAAAATAAGGATACCTGGAATTTTGCGCATAATTATTGTGGGAAATTATGGCGGGTTATAGGTGGGGTTATGCTTCCGCTATCGGGGGTGTTTATGTTTTTTTTAATAGGTCAAGAAACAGTCACTGTGTTGCGTTTTGGAGGTATGTTATGCGTGGTTCAGGGTTTTTCTATGGTAATGGCACTTTGTTTTACTGAGAGAGCCCTAAAAAAGAAGTTTATATTTGGGCCATAGTTATTGATAGAATAAAGGGCTAAGCCAAAAAATTAGAGTATTGGCCAGCTTTAGCCTATATAGCAATACTACATTGATAAACTATGGGAATATCGTTTGTTTAAGAAGTATATTGGTTTGATGATCCTTGCATGTGTGCTATGTTTAGCGTTAGGAATATTGGTTGGGAATCTCTTTCGATTCAATATGTAGTTTAATCGTTAGTAGACCGTAGTCCTAATTAGTGTTTGATTGCAGGCGCGTATTTTGTTAGTGTGTATGGTGGTGTTTGTGTTTTAGTATTCAGGTTTTAAATCATTTATTTGTAACATGCATCCGTTAAGAATGCGCAAATAATCGACTAAGATCTACTAAAACACTATATCAGGTGTTTTAGGTGTGGTAAAGATAGAGGTTCAAGGGTTCAACTCGTTGATGGGTTGTAATTTATTTTTTTGGGAGCAGTTTCCAATATTGTAGATGTGCACGCGGAATCTTGTCAAAGCAGTATTTGCAGCATTTGTATGCTTTTTTATCCTGCCATCTGCTAAAGATAACTTCAATGGGTCGGCCGCATGCGCAGATATTATTATTATCCAAATGGTTTTGATCTTTTTGGAAAATGGTGAGTTGCTTTTGGGGGTTGTTGGGTGGCCAGTGGTGTGTTTTGAGCACTTGGCGTATGCCTTCGAAAATGAGGTCGGCTAGTTCTTTGTTGTCTTGACAGGCGAGGCGTTTGAGGTCTCCGATTAGTTGATGTTCAGTTTCGTTTCGGGCTTTAACGCTGAAATAGCCAGTTGATTTAGGATCTGCCTGACGAGTCATCTGAATCACTTTACACCAAATATTTTTTGTTTAACATCATAATATGATATCATACTATGATATGATACATTAATTTTTTTTATACTCTACAGTATTAAATGAGAGTAGATTCTAGGATCGAAATTTATCATACTATGACATCATACTATGCCAACAACAAGACACTCTACCTCCTCCAGAAACACAATCACACCTCTCCCACAAACACAACACATTTTGCAAGAGCCAATATCTGAGAGGCATATTTTCGATAATCATCATGTGCGCTCCAAGCCTGCTATGGGGGATTGATTCTCTCAGTGGGTTTGGTTGTGAACACCCCATATTCCTCGTTTGTGGCCAAGAAATCAATGGGCAGATGAATATCCCCTGCAGTAATCAGCCCTTGACCTGGCCCCAACTCTAAGAGCGCCTCCATCTCTGCAACTGATAAGCCAATTGTTTGACCGGCTAACCGTATGGCGGATTCATCTTGTCTTAGCAACATTTTGGTAGCACAATTCTCAATAACTGCCCTACCGGCAGGGTTTTCAATAATATCCGCTAGACGTTGCGAGTTCAGCAACAACAATACGTTGCGTTTTCTGCCTCTACGTGAAACGCCTTCAAGAAAACTCGCTGACGCGGGCAAAGAGGTGTAGAGCCAAAGCTCATCAATAATGACCAGTTTGGGGATGTGCAGGGGCAGAAATTTGGGGTTATCTATCATCTGCCAGATCTTACTAAAAACCAAAACGTTTGCCGCTTGGAAGGTGAGGCTTCTGCGTTGCGTTAACGCAAGCTGACGATACAGGGCACTTAGGTTGAAGACCATGCGAGACGAAAACTTTTGGGGCTGGCCTAGGGTTAAGAAGCTATCGGGTCCGGTGATGAAGGGGGCGAGGTGGTCTTTTAGGGTTGGGGGACTGTTTTGGTAAACTTGCACTATATCGTGGCTTGTGCCCACTATGGTGCGTAGTTCTTGGTAGGTGTGGCTGTCATCTATACCGGTTAGGTCGGCTAGTATGCCTGTTGCGGTGTCTTTGTTGTCGGCAAATATTTGCACTGGATCTAGCCCTAGTTGTTTTTCTGTTGTGATGTCTAAAACGTCTGCATCAGAGAGTTTGCCGACTTCGCCGTATTCGTTTTCGGGGTCGACGATGTAGTAGGCGAGGTTTTTGTGTTTTTGGAGCAGGCGGGTGAGGAGGATTTTTGAGGTAAAGCTTTTGCCGCTGCCGCTTTTTCCCATGATGATTATGTTTTGGTTCATGCGCAGGTGGGGATCAAATACTACGGGTGCGCCGGTTAGTTGGTTTATGCCAAGGAAAACTCCTCCGGGGGATTCGATTAAATCTGCAGAAACGAAGGGGAAAAAGGTACTGGCGGTGGTGGTGTCGACTATGAGTTTTTTGCCTATGTCTCCGAGAGCTAATTCTTGTTGGAGATGGGTGGGGTAGTCTAATCGTATGAATCTGGCTTGGAGGGTGTCTTTGAGTTTCTTTGTTTGGGCTTTAAGGTCTTCGGGGTTGTTGGCGTTGATGGTGAGGTTAATTTTTATCTCAAAGAGTCGGGTGCTGCCGGTTATTAAGCCTTGGTAGGTGGCTTGGGCCATATTGTGTTTTAGTTTAATTTCGTCTTTGGTTATACGGCCTTTGGTCTGGTCGGCTAAGAGGATGCTTTTGAGCAGGCGGAGGTATTTGCCCATGTGTGAGGAGGCAATTTCAGGTGCAAGGGGTTTAATGCAAATTAGCACTTGGTCACATAACCCATAGAGTTCGCTTATGAAGCCGGGCAGAAGGGTACTTGGAAGTTGGTATATGGTAAAGGTTCGTTGCAGTTTGCCATCTTCAAGGGTTAGGTACTTTGGGAAGGGTTGGGTGGGTTTTGTTTGGGGACGTTCCGTTAGGGGGTGGTGTTTGAAACCGCATTGCTCTATGAGCCAGTCTATGGGTTCGCAGGTTTCAATATAGAAACGGTAGTAGGTAGTTGTGAGTTCATTTTCGGTGATTGAAAGGGTTTTTTGGGTTTTTACTGCAAAGAGTTTTGTTTGACAGGGGAGACTGTTTAGGAGTCTTTGGAAGCGGCCAAGGGTTTCTTGGCGTTTTTGTTTGGGGAGCATGACAAAGTTTGTTGGAAAAACTTCATAGATGCATAGGGGTTGTTTAGGTTTGAGTTTAGGTTTTAGTTTCTGCATTTTCTGTGACCTCTGTTTTTGGGTTAATAATTAGGGTTATTTGCTGAAGGGGTTCGGTGGAACCTTCGGGTTGGATGTCTATTTGGAAACGCCCCAAACGATCAGGAATAAAATAGGTACAAAAAAAGCCCTCTTGATCGGTTGCACCCTTAGAGTGGGCAGTGTTGTTTATGTTTACTTTAAAGTTTTTGCTTGAGAGAGGCTTTTCGGTAACAAGGTCCTTTAAAACCCCCACAATTTTTATGGGCACCCCCAAAGTTGCAGAGAGCAACATAGGCTTTGAATCCTGCCCTACCGAAAGAGAGAGGGATTGGGGTTTGGGGCTTTTTTGTTTTATCTGCAAATAACGCCTGCTTACCAGATAAAATAAGTGTACTTCTAGAGGAAGGGTTTTGATTTTTCGGGTAAAAAGGGCCGCACCTATAAAAAATATGACCCCCGCGACTACAATTTTTAACACCAAATCTACAAAGACAAGAGAAACCAACCAGGCTAAAAAGCCAAAGAGCAAAAAAAATCCCATTTGCCGTATAGAAAACCTCCCAAGGGGAGTATCAAGCATCGGCTCATTTAAAAACCCCACATCCTCAAACCACAACGTCTGCACTAACTCAGACAACCAACCCACCCCAACATTTGACCGCCCACATTAACGCACCAAAGCTACCTATCACGATATTCCACATTCAGCATCCGCCACCTAAGTTGCCAGAATTTTTAAACCAAACCAGCCCCCCAGCACGGGTGATAAAAAGGAACCTATGACCTATCTCAATAGCAGCTGGCTTGTTAAAACGGATCCTGATGGCGAGGAACAGTGGCATCAGCAATATGATAATCACATCATAACAGATAATCAGCAATATAATTACCGTATCAAAAATATAGTTCAAGCTATGAGTGGTCAATATTTAGCGTTAAGTGATTCGGGGATAATTGCTATAGATGATCTTGGCAATAAATTGTGGGCCTTGCCCTATGTTGAATATGTATTGGATCTTAAAAATCCCTCTGCGGCTACGGTTATGGATGTATCCAGTATTGTCAGTTCTGATGGAAATTTGGTTGTGGTCGTAAATTATATACTCACTGCTATATACCCAAATTCAATTGATGGTCCTTTTGGTTTGTGGATTGCAAATTTCGCTTTAGCGTCGATATATCCAACAGATGGGAATGGACTCTATGTTGAATTAGTGGCTGGAGTAGCAGTTATCGCTGTAGTAGCGACTTTTGTTGGTCTTTTAGTTTATTTAAAGAAATACATGAACCATAGGGATTAATTCAAAAATAACTCATAATAACATCAATTTATAAGAAGTACCTATTACTTTTTTGGTGCTGTGTCACCCGAAACCACACCGCCCACCCAAGTAAAAGCACTGCCAACAAAGTTGTATACGCCAATACCGCCTAAATTGTCAGAAATTGCACCACCCGACATACAAAAACTGCCCATATTAGATACGCCGCCGCCATAACCCCATACACTTGTGTTATTAGCAATTGCACCACCCAACATACAAAAGACCCCACCGTTGTATACCCCGCCACCCCCAACACCGTGTATACCACTGGTATTATTAGAAATCAAACCACCAGACAAACTAAATTCACCAGTTATACCCCCCACCCCAAACAAAGCCCATCAGGCAACAAAACACAATCCGTCAGGGTGAATTTATGTCCATTATTAGTTACCCACCCCACCCCTGCACTATGGTGATGGCTTAGTTAGGGGTTATGTGAGGGGGGTACGTTTAATTTCTTTTATTCCATCGAAGTCTTGGTCATCACTGATTATTAGCGCTATTTTTTGGTTAACGGCTGATGCAATATGAATGGCATCACGGGGTTTTAAGGTATATTTGTTTATCAATCCCTGCGCTTGACTGAGAATATTTTCGTCAATTTTTATGAACTGTAAATTGAGAAAGCCGAGCAACTTTTGCCCCTGACTTTGAGCTTCACTAGTACCCATTGTTTTTCTCACCACCCAAACAACCTCGTCCCAAGTTAGCACTGATGTGAAAGCCAACAACTCACCATTTGCTATATTCTTTAGAATTTCACCGGCCTTCTTTACGCGCAAGTCAGCTTCGTTGGAATATAGCACTGGATAGAGGAAAACATTTGAATCAATGTAGGCTAACTCTTTCATCAACTTCCTCCGCTATGAGTTCTTTAAGATTTATCCATTTCTTTAATTTCGGAGCAGAGGTAGTCATAAAATAGTCAGCATAACTGCCACTAACTTCTGGCTTTTTTATCACTACCTCTTTCTCTCGCAACTCAAAAATTACTTCTACCCCGGGGTTTAATCCTAATGCTTCCCGCATACGTTTAGGAATTACAACTTGCCCTTTGGGACCAATACTTCTTGCAGGCATACCGTTTAACCAAATAAACAATAAGTGCAACATAATATTTATACTTTCCAACCAAACAGTATAACTTTAACTATTACGGTCCATTTCAATATCCGCCGCCCTTATGAGATTGAAACTGCAAATCAGCAATTAGTCAGTTAAGCAATTGCAACATCAAGCCAGCAGTTCTCTTTATGAACGATTAACGTTTTCCCGTGGCAAGGATAAGGTAATATCCTTAGCAAACGAGAACAACCGATTAAACACAATAAACACAAAACAAGCTAACCCACACTATCATAATTCCCGAGGAGGGCTAATTATGGAGAGAAGGGCGGCCATCTGTATTTCATTTTTTTGCCAATAAACTCACCTATAACTCCGCCTATAACACAACAAACAACAAAACTTAGTAGCCCCATTATGTTATCGCCTGTAGAACCGAGTGGGAACATAACAAAATAAGACTCACCTCTAAATTTCATTATTAAAAGAAATAAAAAAAGCCCAAGAAACACTGTACCAAATGCAATATAGCTGAATCTTCCAGTAATTTTTGATTTAACCTTTACCAACGTTCCCACTTCGTCCAATAGTAATCGACGGAGCTTCTGGGGTATATTCATTATGATTACCAATAATCCCGTTGGAACCTACAACGGGGTATTCACCATCAATCATTTGTGTTTTCGGTAAATCATGCCCTCTTTGAAATGTGAGAACACCACCAAGTAAACAAGTTTTCCAACGTTCCATTTATGCTGTATCCTTTATCCAATGAATTTCCTGTGTGAGTTTTTAACATTTGCCTGATTGACCATTGCATAGTGCATGGTTGCGTCTATTTTAACACGACCCAGTAGTCTTTATACTTGCTCTATGGGCATTCCTTTGTCAATGGCGCGCGTGGCGAGTGTCCGCCTGAACTTGTGCGGATGTACCTTCTGCATGTCAGCTCTTTTGCCGATTTCACGGAGACGTGTTTCTACACCGCCTATCATTAAACGTTCATGTGGCGGGTCAGTGATACAACCCAATACCACACACTCTCGCTCATGGAAATTAATATCTTCACTGTTAAGTTGCACCAGTTCACCAACACGCATACCCGTTGACGCAAGTAAATCAATCATCGCCAAGTCACGAATTTCTTCACAAGCATCACGAAACAATTCCAACCCTTCATCAGAAAACGTATCTTTAATGGTTTTTTCTGTCTTGATTTTACGGATGCGACGCACAGGACTTTTAAAAATGTAGTCCTCATCTTCAAGCCAACCAAAAAAACTCGAAAAGATACGGCGCATATTGTCCTTTATGAGCGATTAACGTTTTCCCGTGGCAAGGATAAGGTAATATCCTTAGCAAACGAGAACAAATTGTGGGTTATGATTTCGGGGCTTTTTAACAAAAGTCTAACGCTAAACAGCGCGGCCAGAGTCTTTTAGCGGCCGCATGCCTTTCTCCTGTTTTTCACCGTTAAGTTTTTTGGTCTTACGGTTAATTAACACATAAGCACATAAAGTGGAGAACATTAAGGGATGAAATTAGAAAATAAAGTCGTGTTAGTTACAGGAGCAAGTTCGGGTATGGGCAGGGCTATATCATTGCTTTTTGCCCAAGAGGGGGCAACCGTTATTGCCGTTGCAAGGCGTTTGGAGCGCCTCATCGAACTTGAGGCCTCAGCTGCAGGGTTGCCGGGTAAAATTGTCCCGCGAAAGGGCGATGTATCGGATGAGCCAGCCATGAATACCCTTGTGGATGGGGTAGTCTTAGAATTTGGCACCATAGATATTTTGGTTAACAATGCCGGTATTATGGATGAGATGATGCCTGCTGCTGAGGTGACAAATGAACTCTGGGACAAAGTTATGAGTGTTAACCTAAAAGCGCCCTTTAATTTGATTCGAAAAAGCCTGCCCATTATGATCAGTAAGGGTTCAGGTGTTATCGTTAATATTGCGTCTCTGAGTGGTCTTTGTGGTTCCCGTGCGGGTACAGCGTACACTGCCTCCAAGTTTGCGGTTGTCGGTTTGACAAAAAATGTTGGCTTTATGTATGCACCCAAGGGTATTCGGTGCAATGCGATCTGTCCGGGTGCAGTGGAAACAGAAATCGCGGTTGGCATAAAGAACCCCAGTATGTTTGGTCTCTCACGTGTGAGGGCAGGTATGGATGCAAATCCGCGCCAGGGTTCTGCCGAAGAAATCGCAAAAGCGGCGCTTTTTCTTGCATCTGATGATTCAAGTTTTGTTAACGGGGCCACATTAACCGTTGACAGCGGTTGGAGCGCATACTGATTGGCAGTTTTGTGCTCAAATTGTAAAGGGAACGCCGAAACGGAAATGCTGTGAAACTCTGTTTTGGGGATTCCTTAAAATTGTGCCGTTGTGGGGCGATCCGCTCCCTGCGAGCTTTTCGCGGGGGTGTTGTTCTGTGAGGGCCCCCACGCTTACAGAGACGCTTTGTTTCTAAAGTTGCAATTTAGCTGATACTTTGCGTTTTTACGTTATTTCGTGTTAATTCTCCGTAGCAAGCTTCTAGTTGACAAATCTGAATCTCTGATCATATGAACAAACATGCCGCCAGCCTGCCCACGTACC
>JAIRTW010000064.1 GCA_031254875.1 Candidatus Bathycorpusculum termitum | reverse complement strand
TCACATAAACATTTGTAGTCACACTGCTTACATTCCCACGCATCTTTTTTTGGGTCAAACTCTGAATTCTGAATTTTTCTAGTTATCTCTTGTATTTCCACTTGTATAGCTTCAATTGCCTCTTTTTCAGGAACAAAAAAGACCTGCTTATTAGACCGCAAAAACCATTCCCCAACCTTCAATTGCAACTCACCACTACTGTTGCCATACATGTCCTTAACAGCAAGAGCATAAACCAACAATTGCATATCCTTTTTAAGCTCATTCTGAGAAGGCACCGACTTACTTGTCTTATAATCTATAACTGTAAACCCAGACGCATCTTTATCAATACGATCAATTCTTCCCCTAAGACGCACCTCACCAATAGCAGTCTCAAACCAACGCTCAATATCCAAAATCTCTGCACTACTTTTACTTTGCTCCTCAATGAAAACCCTCAAAATCTTTTGTGCCTCATTATAATCTCGTTCGGCATCAAGCTTTGATTTGTAACCTTTTGGATCCCAAAACTTGGCCAACAATTTATCAGCTATTGTTTCATCGACTACTTGTCCTTCTTTTTGCATCCTTGTTAGCTGTTCTGCAATGTTATGTACTGTTGAACCAAAATCAAAATAATACCTAGACTTCTCTGGAATTTTCATTACATGACGATATTGATATAGACGGGGACATTGCTTATAACTAACAAACTGAGACACACTAAAAAGATGATCAACAGGCACAGTTAAGGTTTTTTTGACTGCCTGTTCAAGCACTGAGTAATCAGGTTCTTTAATTTTACTAATTATTTCCGTTTGAACATCTAGGTTTTTGTTGGTTGCTTTAGCAAAGAGAAACATGTTTTCTATGGCTTCATTATACCTTTCTGTTGTTAGGTTGGCAATTACCTGTTGTAGTAATTCAGTTTTTATTTGATTATCTATAGTTGTTAATTCTACGGGTACTTCTTGAACATCTATTTGTTGAAAGTCAATGTCTTGATTTTGTTGATAGTTTATTTCTTGAAGAAATTTTGAGGGTTTAGAATCGGTTTTATTTTCTCCATGCCGTTTAGCATATGTTATGATTAGTTTTTCTTTTGCCCTAGTTATCGCTACGTAAAATAGTCTTCGTTCTTCTTGGAGGTGTAGTTCTTTATCTTCATGGGTAGATTGGATACCTTTCAAGAGCTCAGGCGGTATTGAAAATTTGTCTTTTTGATAGGTTGTGGGAATTTTTCGCTCATTAACGTCTGGTATTATGACGATTGGGTATTGCATTCCTTTTACGCCATGAATTGTTGATATTACAATTGTTTGTTGGTTGGTGTCCTCTTCGTCGATTTTAAAATTGGATGCAAAGGATATGTACTCTGTAAAAGCCTCCATGTCGCTGTCTGGGTATATGTTGTTGAATTCTTCAAAGAACTCGTAGAATTGGTTTAGTAACTGTATGTTGCGAGTGTTTTTGAGAGCTATTTCGTATTTGTAGAATTCTTGCTCAAAAAGAACTGTATGCACAAACTCAAGTGTGGGGGTTCGGTTTTTGTTGTTTATGGTGTTTGTTAGGGTTTGTTTGACTGATAAGAACTTGAACTTGTCTACTGCTATTTTGTTTAGATGGTCAAAGGTTTCGTATAGGGATAGGTCGTTTTTATCTGCGTAATGGGTGAATTTGCGTAAATCCACGGGGGTTATGTCATAGTTGCGTCTGTTTAGAATTCTGTAAAGTTCAGCATTGCTCTCTGTGGGATTGCTGATCACTTTTAGAAACGCTATGAGGTCTTTTATTATGGGTTCTTGGAAGAAACCTGTTTCGCCTACAAAGTTGAATGGTAGGGCATTTTTTCTAAAGGCTTTTATTATGGGTTCGGCGGTTGATCTTCGTCTGCAAAGTATGGCTATGTCTTGGGGGGCATAGTTTTTTAGGAGTTCTTTGGTGGTTTGTAGGATATAGTTTGCTTGGGCGGCATCGTTTGGGGTTTCAACAACTAGGATTTTGTTGCCTTCGGGGTTGTTTGTGAACATTTTTTTTATGGTTCGTTCGGGACTGTTTTGTATTAGGGTGTTGGCTACGGTTACGATTTTTTTGGTGCTGCGGTAGTTTTGTTCTAAAGTTTTTTCGAGGTAGTTGGGGAATATTTTTTTGAATTCGGCTATGTTTGTTAGGTGAGCGCCTCGGAATTTGTAGATGCTCTGATCGTCATCGCCAACTACGGTGATGTGACCATGTTTTTCTGCTAGGAGGTTGATTATTTGTAGTTGTATATAGTTGGTGTCTTGGAACTCGTCAACTATTATATATCTGAATTTTTCTTGATATTTTTGTAGTATTAGGGGTTTGGTTTTTAGTAGGTTGTGTACAGTGTAAAGCATGTCTCCAAAGTCTAACATGTTGTTTTGGAGTTTGTAGTCTTCGTATGCTTGATAAATTTTTAGAATATCTTTTAGAATATTTAGGTTTTCTTGGGTTTCTTCATCTGACTGGTTTTTTTCTTGTTCTTTTTTTATGTGTTGTTGTAGGTTTTGTGGGGTTATGTTTTCGTCTTTGCATCGGGATATGAATTTTTTCATTTCTTCAGCTAGGGTGTAGGGTTCATGGTTGAACTCTAAGTGTTGGATGCCAAAGGTGTTGATGTTTTTTGTTATGTAGACTAGTTGTATGGTGTCGGTTATTACTTTAAAGTTGGAGTTTAGTTTGGTGTTTAGTATGTTTTCTTGTATGATTTGGTTGCAGAAGGAGTGAAAGGTGGATATGTTTAGGTCTTCGGAGTTTGGTAGCATTGCGTTTACTCTTGTTTTTAGTTCTTCTGCGGCTTTTTGATTAAACGTTAAGGCTAGTATGTTTTCTGGGTTTAGGCCGTTTTGGATTAGATATGCTATTTTGCTTGCTACGGTTAGGGTTTTTCCTGAACCTGCACCTGCTATTATCAAAAGGGGTTTTTCATTTTCTTTTACGGCTTCAACTTGTTGAGGATTTAAGTTACTAAAAAGATCTGTAGCAGGTTTTTGCGATAGGTTAATAGAAGGATGCATACAGTGGTGATAAACTATTTTACTTTTAACTCTTTACGTTAGAATTAGTGGATGATTGTGTTCACGTATAGACATATGCGCTAAATTCTGTAACTTGAATTTTGTAGTATCAAAAGTTTCAGTGTTTTCTGTGGTTTTAGTTGTGTCAATTGCGATTTTTTGCCCCTCAACGCTTTACAATTGTTTTAAACGCGTCTTGTCTACCGAAAATAACGTTTATAGCAATGTTTGGGTTAACGTTTGGATTTTGTTTTGTCAGTTCATAAAAAGTAGGGGTTCAATGTGTTTTGATTTTGTAGTGTTGCTTAGGTTTCTTGTTTGTTTATATCGCCTTTGACTGTGATGTTGTTTTCTTCCACAAATTTTTGCATTTCTTTGTTAAATTGTCCGATGCAGCGTTCTTTTGGTCCTTTTCGGGCACAAAGATACTCCTTACCCCTTGACAGTCTAACTCTAAACCACCAATCCTGGCTCGCAAGCATCAACAATAACTCTTTACCATGTAGATCATCAAGTGTTAGTACATTTGATTCAACATCTATGGGTTCTTGTTGCTCCAAAATCTCTGTAGGCGGTGTTGGTGGGGGTTCGATTGTTTGCAGGGTAGTTGTTGTTGGTTCGGGGTTGTCTGTTTGGTTGTTAAGGGTTTTGACAATTTCTATGGTTGCCATTTCAGGGTGATCTTGTTCAAATTTGGCGGCATTAGCTACTAAGGTGGCGTTCCATTGCAAGAGCTTCTCTTTTAGTGTTGCCTCATCGGTTTGGTTGGGTACTATGAATACTGTGGGGAATCCCATTTTCTTATTTCGTCTATAATTACTCTCTAGGCGGTCCCAGTGCCTATTTGGGTAACATTCTACCTCAACTGCAAAACTACGCGTATAGTCCCATAGCGTCTGATCGATAAACCCTTTTGCGCCCTCCACTTTTGAAGCAGGCAAAGTAGGCGTAACATAGAGATCCGCTAAACTCTCATCGGTCTCACCATCATCCACCCGCACAATCCAACCATTTAACCAGTAAACCTTGCGCTG
>JAIRTW010000109.1 GCA_031254875.1 Candidatus Bathycorpusculum termitum | reverse complement strand
TGTTGGTTCGTTTGTCGTGTTGGTTTATGATGCCCATTGTTACCACTTCATAGTTAGGTGTTATAACGCATAACTATGTTGTGGGTTATAAATTTTTTGTTTTTGTTTTGTGGTGTTATATGTGGTTGTTTTGTGATTTTTTGAGTTTTTGAGGTAAAATCGGTGTTTTTAAGTTTCATTTCTCAAATAAGAAAATAGTTAGGTGTTTCGGGAATGCAGGATATACAACCCCTTCTTACCCTTTCGTATATAGTGTCTGCATGGTTTTCTGTTTGCATCATCTACGGTGTCCTTGGTTTTCAAGCCAAAAATTTCGCTTATTCTTAGTTTCCCTACTTCTGTTGTATCAATTTTATCAATATTTGTTTTAACTCGTTCACATAGTATATGCTCATTTAAATACGCTCAGAAAAAGGAACAAATTCGCCACGCGGCGCTATATGGCTATATTGCTGTGTGAATTTAGCTCGCTTGATTTTGATAGAATTGTTTGGATGCTTAGAATCTCTTGGCCAGGTAACTTTGTGTATTTTGCGTTTTGCTTTGCTTTTTACAATGCGTTTTGTGTCAACGGGTAGCTGAGAAAAATGAAACGCGACAAATTGGTGCCAGTTAAAAATACGTGCATCAAGCGGCAAGTCGTTTAACAGAGTTGTCGACACAGAACCTGGTTCAGAATCCAGTCATCCAAATATGGGCTGAACCGTTCAAATTATGGCTAAGTCGGAAACACCATGGAAACGTTTATAAAAATATCTAATGCCCTGTATCCGAGTTGAAGTATGAGTCTGAGCAAGGGTAATGTGATTAAGTTAATAGTTCTAGTAGTGCTTATTGTGCTTTTTGTGCCCCTTTTATATTTACGGGAAGCTAATAATTTGTTTGGAGCCCTAACATATTTCGCTTTTTATGTTGCCTTTGCTTTGATTTTACAACATGTTGTGCGCAAATCGGGGTTTGAATTTCCCAAAGGTCGGAGAGGCATAAATACCTTAACTACCGAGGGCAGAATATGGATAATGATTAGTTCGGGTTTTTTCTTTGCCGCTATAATAGCCATAATTATAAGAGAACTCACAGGTCTACCTCAACCTTATTTCTGGGTCCTCTTTGCCACCTTATTTGTTATTGGAGCCATTATCGGTGACACCATCAGAAAAGCATCACAAAAAACATAAACAAAACGTACTACTAAACTAATCACCCAAAATCTAAGCTCTCTGAGTCATGGCGAGCATGGGGGGATTGAGCGTGGTGCATGGAAGGCAGTAAATTTGGGGCAGTGCTAAAGTACACTAAATTGTAGATGGGATTAAGCGGTTATTTTTTGAGCAACTCCATGAGTTTGGGCATCAATTCATACCCGTGTTGGATGAGACCCAAATTTCCTTGTTTGCACTCTCGCTCGGAGAATTTGTGGGGGTGGTTGTTGCTTGGTGTTTTGCCGCCTGCAATCAGTACTGCAACAGGAGTGTCACTGTGGACTTTTAATGCACAGGGGGTGGCGTGATCGGAGGTTATGCAGAAAAGAGTATCGGTTAGTGAGACCTGCTTGAGGAGCGGCCCAAAAAAGTATTTGTCTATATCTGCAATGATTTCTGTTTTTAATTTATAGTTGCCGTCGTGACCGGGTTCATCGGGACCCTTTAGGTGAATGTAGAAGCAGTCATGTTTGGGTAGGGCTTGGAGGAGGGCTTTTATGCGGATTTCCATGTCGACTTGGAGGTTGCCGGTGGGCGGTGGAAGCAAGGAAGCGTCCATACCTGCAAGCTGGGCAATACCCCGTTCAGTGTGCATATCTGCAAGACAGGCAAAGTTGACATTATATTTTTGGGCTATGTCGAAAAATTTTGGCAACAGATGACCTGCGTCGCGGGTTAAAACAACGTTAGCTTTAAGTTTGCCTTCGTTTGTGCGTTTGATGTTTAGGGGATGGTTTTCCCATAATGTGTGTGACTTCTCGATAAACTCGTTAACTAAGCCAGCGGAGACTTTGGCAATTTGGGTATTATCCATAGGCTGGACGGTTTGTAGCACCATATCCGCGTCTGGTTGAGCTACACCAATACCATTGATTATAGTGTATGCGGGGTCACTGTTGGTGATGTGACTGGAAAGCGGCTGAGCTTTACTTTTAATAAGTAAAACAGCCCTGTGGCCAAGGGTATTTTTGAATTCAAACTCGGCGGGATAAGAAGTTAATTTAACCTCGTTGTTTACGGCATTTGTGAGTTCGATCGCTTCTTCTGTGGTGAGGCTACGTGCAACCCGGCGGTCCACAATATTTCTATCTTTGCCTATGGTTGCAAAGTTGCAGCGGAGAGCCAGATCACCGTCTTTCATTTGTAATCCGGCGCCGGCGGCTTCGATAGCGCCTCGGCCGGTACTGTATTTAAAGGGATCATATCCTAGCAGAGAAATCACTGCCACATCACTCTCAGGTGCAACCCCCTCCCCAACGGTGTACATCAACCCAGTCTGTCCCCTTTGGGCAAGAAAATCCATATTTGGAGTTTGGGCTGCTTCGAGGGGTGTTTTGTTACCTAATGCTTCAATTGGCAGATCGCCCATGCCATCAATGGCTATGTAGAGTAGTTTCAATCTGTTTCCTCTTTAGTAGTTATGGCTTGCTTGTAGACTATATTAGACTATTTTCCTTATGGGATTATTTTTTTAAGGTTAAAAGCTTACGGATCTCATTTTGTGTTTCTTGAGGGGTACCGGTGGTGTTTACAAGGTAGGCGTTGCTTTTCTCAAAAAGTTTCCCAAAAAAGTTGCTTCGGAGGTCAAGTTTACGTTTATCACGAACTAATTGATGGGGATTACAGAAATCATGTTCTGTTAGATAGTTAAGAGCTTCTTCTATGGTAAGCGGCGTCACGATGCGTGTATCTGATGGGTCACGTTTGAGCAGGAGAACTTTATGGAGTGTTGCCATAGGAATGACCCCTCCGTTACCCACTATCCAGCGGACATTCACTATAGCCCTGCCCCGCTCATCAAGCCGAGCCTTATCCACCAACCGTTCATACTCATTCCAAATCCGTCCAATATCGGCTTGAATGTAGGTATTTTTTTCCGAACCAAATGCTAAGGGCTCCCTTGTGTTTAGCCGCACGAAATACCAATCATCACTGATTAAGCGCGCAGTGGGAATCCGCAACAATCCCCAAGAATGGGTGGTTTTACCCGTGCCCGAAGGCGCAATAATAGATACTCCCAAGCAATCTATGTCTATAACAGCACCATGCACAGAGTAGATGCGATGTTCATCTTCTAAAATATCCCCTGCAAGAGCAAGCGCTATACTTTTAACCCAGCCGTAATAGTCCACGTTTATGAGAAATACCGTTTTGGTGTAGGGATCATAGCGAACACTTAGCGGCTGATTGGGTTCCGAGAGAACGATGAGGCGACCATGGCTACGCATATTTTCGTTTGCACTATAAAAGTTGTCTTCCCAGAGGTCCTTTATCTGACGGGAATGCGTTAAGAGCTTAATACAGCAACCATAAATGTCAGCTTTGCTTGTATAGAGAACCCGAGGTGCAGCATTTTCAAAAAGTCTGTCTTTTTCTTGAGGACTGATTAACTGCACCTTATAACTCATAATAAAACATCACATCTACCCTATAGGTAAACCTCAAGACACGAATAAGGCTTTCGAAAACACCCAAACACCATTAAACCCTGTTGTATACGCATATAAACCGTAAAATTGAGCTCACATCAAAACAACTTAAGACCCGCTGGTAAGAGATGTAAAACAAAAAGAAAAAGAAAACAAGTCTAACAGACACTTGGTTAGGCTGGGGATATGGCGTTTTGGAACGTTATTAATTCGACATTGACTGCGGGTTTGACTGCTTCGGATATGCGTGAGGCGACGATGCGCTTGATGTTTTTGTCGGCTGCTATGTCGACGATGCGCTGGGTGATGATGCCGTCAAAGACTATTGTATCCACGCCTGTTACTTGCTGAAGTTTTTCTGCGAGCTGACTTACAGGCAGATGCTCAATTAATTCATACTTTTCACTTAGGAGCACCGCTTCGAGTGTACCAACTAAGGCTTTGGCGGCTTGGCTCACGGCTTCGGGAACCACGATTTTTTGGCGTTCCGGCACTGGCGGCGGAGGTGGCGGCGTAGCCTTTTTGGGTGCAGGAGCTGGCGGCTGGGGTTTACTGATGCCATCTTTGAGGTCAGAAACCGCAACTTTACCCTCGATAGCTTCGTTAATTTCTTTGCAGTTACATTCCTCAATTTCTTTGCCCCTTGGAGCACGGCCTACAAACTTGACATTGGTTACCTGAAGGAGCTCTTTTTGAATCAAGTCTCCACCACGGTCCCCATCAAGCAGAGCTACAGCATTACGTTCTTTGGTAATTTTTTTAATGGACTCAGGAACCTTAGCACCCTCCAAAGCAATAGTGTTGAATATACCACACCGCATCAAATTGATAATATCCGCGCGACCCTCAACGACATATATATCTTTGGCGCCTTCTAAGCCAGGCCCCGCCGGGAGATCTTCAGGACCATATTTTTCGACTTTACCAACCTTCATGGTGTCACTGATTTCTTTATAGACCTCATCAACACTGGGTATGGATTCGATGTTCCAGCGATGGAGAATTTCCTTGGCACGATCAATGATGACCTTACGACGGGCTTCACGAATATCTTCAATACGATCAAGATTAACTTTGGCACTACATGGCCCAACACGATTAATACTCTCAACGCTAGCCGCAATAAGCGCGGTAGAAACCCGGTCTAAACTGGTCGGGATAGTTATGGAACCGTTTGTGCGATCATTTTTAGAATGAAGCTCAATTTCAATTCGGCCAATACGCCCAGTTTTCTGCAGTTCACGCAGATCAAGCTCTGGACCAAAGAGACCTTCGGTCTGTCCAAAAACTGCGCCAATAACATCTGGTTTTTCAACTATTCCTTCGATTTCAAATCTAGCGTGCACAACATACTTTATAGTAAAGGTTTGGGATGTTCCCGTAAATATGCAACTCCTGAAATTATATTTATTTAGATTGATTATTTGTTAATCACATTATAGCAGGTGATTCCCCGCAATGATGAGACTGATCAAGGAGTTAGTCGCGTGCCATCTAATAACACTTGTGGTGCTATCAACCACTACTGCCGACATCACGGATAACCTATTTGCCATTAAACTGATGGCTCATTTCTACCTCTCACCTTAAATACATAGACCCCCAAAGGAGGATGGGATCTTGATGAGCCTGCGCTTAAACCCTGAATATGACCATCTGTTGCCTCGGATGTCTGAAGAAGAATTCGCCGAACTCAAACGTTCTATAGAAACAGAGGGGCAACACTACCCCATAATCGTTAATGAAGATCTCGAAGTTCTTGACGGCCATCATCGTTTCCGTGCCTGCACTGAACTTGGAATAGAACCAGATTTTGAAGTTAAACAATTCGAAGATAAACTTCTTGAAAAAAAATTTGTCATAGAAGCCAACTTTAGACGCCGCCACCTAAACAACTTTCAGCTTATCGAACTTGCGGTGCCCCTCATAGAAATCGAGAAAGCACTGGCAAAGCAACATTTTCAGGGTAGCAAAAACGACCTTGACCAGTCACAGGAATTAACATCAGACGAGCCTTTGCCTGAGTCTGAGTTCAAGGTGAAAGCTACTGAGGTAGTTGCTAAAAAAGCTGGTGTATCAACCCGAACGCTTGAGCGGGGGAAAAAAATCATAGAGCGCGCCAGCGAAGAAGACAAACAGAAACTCCGGGAAGGCAAAACAAGCATTGCCCGGGTTTATCAGGAAATTGTGAATGAAGAAAAACCGCCAAAACCCGCTGAGGAAATCGAGATCAAGGAGGAAACTGAGCATGACATGTACAACAAAGCGGCGCTACTGGTGCTTCTGGACCAGCTTCTAAACGGGGAGCTATACTGCCCCCAATGCGGTAACACTATGCTTGAATGCAACAAGTGCCACAAAACTCTCCAGCAATTGTTACGATCAGCTAAAAAATAACTGACATTGGAAATTATGGATAAATAAACTTACGCTTTTAAAGCATCAATGGAGCAACAACCGCTTTGCGGCTGTACTGTTAACTTTACTTCCCGACGATTCCTTACTTATGGGGCTGTATAACATTACCGTCCTGAGCAACTCGGAATGTCTAATATCCTTGATTATTTTTGTGCGTGACACCTAAATACCAAGTGTCCCCTTATACGCTTACATGATGGTCTGTTTGTGAGTGAGTTGAAGATGGATGTGGATATATTACGTAATTCTGGGCAAGCCCTGGGTACTTTGATTGACAAGTTGTCGGTGTCGTTTGTTGGTTCGGTAGATGATTTTGGGTTTCCTAATTTGAAGGCTATGCTTCCGCCGCGCCGGAGAGAGGGTGTTAGGGTGTTTTGGTTCACTACCAATACGTCTTCACGTCGGGTGGCACAGTATCGGGCGAATTCAAAGGCTTGTGTATATTTTTGTGATACCCGCTTGTTTTGGGGCGTACAGTTGATTGGTACTATGAAGGTTTTAGAGGATACTGTGTCTAAAGAGTTGATATGGCGTGAGGGTGATATGATGTATTATCCTGGTGGGGTGACTGATCCGGACTATTGTGTGCTGAAATTTACCACACAGCGAGGGCGGTATTATGCGAATTTTAATTCGGAAGATTTTGAGGTGATATAAATAACTGAGTTACCAAACACTAAA
Organism: Candidatus Bathycorpusculum termitum; assembly: GCA_031254875.1. Classification (GTDB taxonomy): domain Archaea; phylum Thermoproteota; class Bathyarchaeia; order Bathyarchaeales; family Bathycorpusculaceae; genus Bathycorpusculum; species Bathycorpusculum termitum. Next base: position 1,584 of record JAIRTW010000109.1, on the reverse strand, counting down.
GGCCGTCAAAAAGCCGAAAACGTAACGTTTAGCTGTGGATATTTAACACTGATGCGTTGTATAAAGGGTGTGCACAGGTAATTTTCTACCGGGTACTTAGCTGTATGTAGGTGATGTAGGTTGCTTGCAAGTATAATTAAAGCCAGTAAAAATACGGTGTTTTTTGGCGGTGCGGGGGTGTCAACTGAGAGTAATATCCCTGACTTTCGCTCGGGAAGCGGCCTATATAGCGCAAAACAGGTTTATGGTTATCCGCCGGAGGAACTTTTGAGCCGCACCTTTTTTGAGTGCAAAACAGAGTTGTTTTTTCGATATTATAAAGAAAATCTAATATATGCAAACGCAAAACCCAATGCCGCCCATCAGGTGCTTGCAGAACTCGAACGAAACGGGTTACTTGCCGCTGTAGTAACCCAAAATATTGATGGGCTTCATCAGGCGGCCGGAAGCAAAAATGTGCTTGAACTCCATGGCTCCAACCATCGCCAATATTGTCTGGAGTGCAATGAAAAGTACTCCTTAAAGTACATATTAAACGCTGAAAATTGTGAAGGAATTATTCCAAAATGTAATTTATGTGGTGGCATAGTGCGTCCAGATGTGGTTTTATATGAAGAACCCCTAAATGAGACAATCATGGGGTTGGCTATAAAGGCAATTGTGGCTGCGGATTGTTTGATTGTGGGCGGTACATCACTTGTAGTGTACCCTGCAGCAGGGTTGTTGCGATATTTTGGTGGAAGGAATCTTGTGCTTATCAATAAGGGCGAAACCCCCTATGACAACCGCGCTGATGCAGTAATTCACGACAGTATTGGAAAGGTACTCTCAGAAACAATTGAAAGCATATTTGACAAATAAGCGGTTTTTTAAAGCTGACGGTTTAGTCAAATAATCGCTACTTCTGTTTATGGCACGGTTCTGGCTTGTTTTTGTGTATTTGTGTATTTCCGTGGTTGGGTGGTTTAGGCGGGTTTTTTGAGTGTTGTTTCTACGGTGGTTTGTATTTGTCTGAACTGTGTTACTAAATTTTTGCCAAACGCTGTTACTTCAGAGGAGCCGCCGCCTTTTGCGCCGCCTCGTGTGCGGATAACTAGGGATTCGCCCAGGCGTTTCTCTGCAAGAGTTATTCTGTGGAGCGCATAACGATATGACATATCTAATTGTTTGGCGGCTTCTAAAATGGAGTGGTGTTTTGCGATTTCTTCGAGTAGTTGGGCTAAGCCGTCACCGAAGATTGCTTCGTTTTTGTCATTTACCATCCAGAGTTTGAAGTGATAGTTGAGAGCACACATTTGGTGTTCACAAGGGTATTGTGGTGTTTGAGGAATTAAGCTTATGGTTGGTTGATTGGTTGGGGACTTGGTGGTTTTTGTGGGGCTGTTACTTTCTGTAACCAGGACGTTTTAGAGTCGTTAATTGTGAAAAACTATAATTTCAACATATCGTTTGCTATTGGACCCCCTATTCATGTTGAGTGTCATAGCAGATATAGCGTCTATATGGTATCAAAACCCTTGTCAGTTTCAGCCCCTCATGGTTGATGGTAGGGGTATGTGTGGTGTCTGCTTTTGGTGGTGTAAT
>JAIRTW010000058.1 GCA_031254875.1 Candidatus Bathycorpusculum termitum | reverse complement strand
ATTACCAAAATGAGCATCAACACCATCAAGCTGCTCCTGAGACAACAACCCATGCTCATGACAATCCATAACAAAACTAATAGTCACACCCACACTTGTAGCGTCGATACCATAGTAGTAGCAACGTTCAGCAGCTTTGATTATAAAGTTCGGCTGGTCTACACCGCAGTTAGGTCCTAGGGCCCAGACATTGTCATATTCGAGACGGGTCATAGTTCCTTTGTAGGGACCGTCGCGGATTGCAGCTTCATGCTCGCACCGCATGGCGCAACTATTACAGGCGATGATTTTAGTTACGTAGTGTTCGTTTAGGACTTCACCGCTGATTTTGTCTGTGTTGGGAAAGTGCGCGGCGTCATAGTTGTATGTGGGCATGCAGGTGAGGTTGTTATTTACGGTGAGATTTTCGATGGAGCCGATGGTGCGGTATTTGCTTGCAGCGGGACCTTTCATGCGTTCATGGAAATCTTGGACTAATTCGAGGAATTCTGTTGGTTTTGCTATAGCGACGTCGTGTGTGCCCCGCACTGCTATGGCTTTGAGGTTTTTGCTACCCATTACAGCGCCTAAGCCGGTTCGGCTGGCGGCTTGAGTTTTATCGTTAATTATACTTGCGATTTTGGATTTTTTTTCTCCGGCTAAGCCGATGGCTGCGACGCGGATGTAGTAGTCGCCTAATTCATCTTTTAGGGTGTCTTCGGTTTCTCCGGCGGATCTGCCCCAAAGATGGTTAGCATCAGATAGCTTTACAGAATCGTCGTCTATCCAGAGATAAACGGGTTTTTTTGCTTGGCCGGTTATGATTACGGCGTCGTATCCGGCTCTTTTGAGTTCGGTGCCAAAGGTGCCGTGACTGACAGCTTCGGCGACTCCGCCGGTTTGGGGTGATTTTGATATGAATGCGTGACCAGCGCCACCTGTTGGGAACATGGTTCCTGCGAGGGGCCCAAGTGCGAGGACCAGCGGATTTTCGGGGTTCAATGGAGCGGTTCCGGCTTTGGAGTTAGACAAGTAAAAGTGCATGCCTAAACCTATGCCGCCGATGTATTTTTTTGCGGTTTCCTCGGAAAGTTTTTCGGTGCGAGTTTTGCCGGTGTTTAAATCAACATACAAGACTCTTCCTGCGTAGCCGAACAAACGTTCAATCTCCAAAGTTTTAAAAATAAGGAACAGCCTGAACAGTATATTAATGTGCTGGGCTATTATGGTAAAAATTCATGTTTTCTTATATATTTGTATGAATCGTTATGAAGCTTGTTTGCCCAAATGGTATCAGTCTGAGCGAACATCACACTCTTTTAGAGGCGAAAATTTAAACCATCCCCCAGCTTTTTGTTCATCTGCAGGCAATCACCTTGACACGAATAGACAGACTCAAACAGGCCGCAGTGAAACATAATAAACCCGGCGTCTTCACCGTTTTCAACTCAACCAATATCAACTATTTCACAGGGTTTCAGGGAGCTACTGCACTACTCATACCCGAACAAGGTGAAAACATGCTTTTTGTGGGTAGTGTCAACTATGAGCAAGCAAAAGCCGAAGTTAAAGACGCCCAAGTGCAACTTTTGAAACGGGGTGAAAACATAATGGATAGAATTGCACAACACACTTCGGCAGGAAAACTTGCCGTAGATACACTATCTATTGACAGCTGGCGGGCGTTGGCTAAAGCGGTTGGCGGTGAAGAAAAACTTGAAGTCGCCAACCAGCTAATTCGGGGTCTGCGGGCGGTGAAAGATGAGAAGGAAATTAAGCTTATTCGGGAAGCCTGCAGAATCGCAGATGAGGGCATGAAAGCCGTAGCCCAAACCATCAGGGCAGGCATTACTGAGAGGCAGGTGGCGGCTGAAGCTGAATACGCCATGCGCAAAGCGGGTTCAGATGGAGTTGCGTTTGAAACCATAGTAGTCTGCGGGGTTTGCTGTGCTTATCCTCACGGCGGAGCAGGAGAAAGAATCATTGCGGAAGGCGACTTTGTTATCGCCGATTTGGGTGCAACGTACCGGCTTTACCGTTCAGATATCACTCGCACTTTCATCGCCGGCAACCCCAACCAAAAACAGATAAAAATGTATGAGACCGTAAAGCTTGCACAACAAAAAGCCTTTGAAAACATTAAGGCACATACATTGGCTAAAGAGGCGGATTTAGCAGCTCGACGAGTAATCGAGGATACAGGGATGGGGGAGTTTTTTGTGCATAATCTTGGGCACGGCGTGGGATTGGAGATTCATGAAGCACCTATTTTAGGTCCACACAGCCACGATTTACTTGAAACCGGAAATGTAGTTACAAATGAACCGGGAATTTATATACCAGGCTACGGCGGAGTTCGAATCGAAGACACCACGCTTATCACCGAAAACGGCCCCGAAAAACTCACCAACACCCCATACGCACATTAAAAAAACCAACAACTATTCAGCACCAAATATTTAGTTGCGTCGGCTAATCGGCTAGCCTTTTCTATGTTAGCGCTATTGTAATTATTGTTCTGCTTTGATTAAGTAGCTTTCTTTTATCTCACCATAAATGCGCTTGTTGCAACATCAATAGAAGAATGTTTAGCAGATCAACAGCTAAAAATAGTTTTTTAGTTCTCGAGCTTCCTTGGTCGTTCAGATTCAGTAGTTTTGAGTTGCTTTCCATTTTTTCGCTTTATAAGGATAACTCCAGAAAGAAAACTATGCTACAAATAAGCACAACAAGTATTATCACTTGGTAAGTCACTATATCGTTCACTTCACGCTATTTAGAGCCTTAAAGTAACCAATAATTCTCTCTTCAGAAGAGAATAACACTAAACTGTTCTCAAAGAGAACACACTGTGGCGATTTTGTTCTTGGGGGAGAATTATATGTTGCCCTGAGGGTATAAGAAGCGGTGAAAAAACCAAATGAAAATCGAAAAAAAACTATTCGCTTTAAGTATACTCGCCATAACAATCGGAGTAGCAACGGTTGTACCTGCAGCGGTCTTTATGAATGCAAAAGCCCAAACATATCAAACATATGATGATCCATGGTTTAGCATAGAAGATCTCGAGGCGTACTTCGCCATCGATCCAGCTGACGAAGGCTATTGGCTTACAGAGATGTTCGGCTTCCAAATCACACTCAATGATAACGCCTTAAGTCAACAATCAGAAGGTCGAATGGAATACTTTGAATTTGCACTTTATACTGATGACATACAACTTGCAAATAGCACCTATTGCATCAGCATGGCCAACCCATACAATGAAAACCCAGCTAAAATGCAATCGCTTTATTGGGAAAACTGGGGTAACAGTTCAACATCGGGCATTCCCTGCAATTCTAGCATCCATATAACTGACTTAAATGAATTGACATATCCAAGAGGTTTTGGTTATTCATACATTGTCAACGGCGAGAAATATGGGAACGTGTTGGAGGCACAAACAATCTATCTTGACGTTAGAAAAGTATGTTACGTTACCTTTGATGGCGACAACGCAGTGATAACTTTGGCAAACAACCAAGACATACAGCACATGGAACTGATAAAGAATGGGAATTCATATACATTTGGACCTAGAGACAATTCAGATATAGACACCTTCAGACAAACTCATTTGGCAGGTACTTAAGTGATAAAAACATGACTATCGACGAACTGGAAGGCAACACATTAAATGTCTATGCATACATCGTTCGCGCGGATAAGCCCGTGGGAACAAGAGATGTAACTCGAGGCGCAGAGCTCAGCAGCACTAGTGTCGCACACCGCCACCTCCAAAAACTCGAAACCCTTGGTTTAATAGAGAAAAACAGCTACGGCGACTACATCCTAAAGGAGAAAGCAACCATCAATGGGCATGTGTGGGTCGGCAAAAACCTCGTGCCCAGATTGATGTTTTATTCCTTCTTTTTTTTGGGCGCATTCGCCGCAGAAGTAAGTATAATACTGCTCAGCTTTCTAATTAAGGATTTAGTTGTTGAAGTGAGTTTTTTGTTTTTAACGGGGATGACAGTAATTGCAATGGTACTGTTTCTCATCGAGGGTCTGGCGCTGTATCGTAAACTGAAGCCTAAGCGATCAGGACAGACCGAAAAAATTGGTGACCAGCACCTGCCGCGATAAAGTCCACATTGAAACACAAACAACACCCAAACTCTTTTTTGTCAAGTTTCCGCCTTTGGGCTGAAAATAAAAGGCTAATAGGAGCGTTGGTTTCAACTATGGCTGTCTTGTGGGTTATAAAATGTCGCGGTTTAAGCAAATTCCTCAAATTCAAGCGTTGATGGCAAAAAAGGAATGTATCCGCAACATCGGTGTAATTGCTCACATTGACCATGGTAAAACTACTTTGGCGGATTCCTTGCTGGCGGGGGCAGGGTTGCTTTCTCCGCGGATGGCTGGAACAGCACGTGTACTTGATTACCTTGAGGAGGAGCAGAAGCGTAAAATCACCATAAAAACCGCCAACATAATTCTGCTCTACAACACTCAATCAGAGCCATACCTCATCAATCTTGTGGATACACCGGGACATGTGGATTTCACAGGCAAAACTACCCGAGCTCTCCGCGCAATTGATGGCGCGGTAGTGGTGGTAGATGCAGTGGAGGAGATTATGGCACAGACCGAAATCCTAACCCGCCAAGCGATAGAAGAACGCGTCTGCCCGGTACTTTTTATCAACAAAATCGATCGACTCATCACCGAACTTCAGCTAGACGAAGAGTCAATCCAGAAGAAACTTGGGCACATCATCAACAGCTTTAACGATTTAATTGAGATCTATGCTGAAACGCCCTTCAAAAACCAATGGAAAATCAGCGCCACAGCAGGAAACGTAGCTTTTGGTGCGGCACTCTATGGGTGGGGCTTCACAGCTGATATGGCAAAGCGGCAGGCCCTTAAATTTTCTGATATAATAACGGCTTGTAAAAGTGGCATGTCAACTAAACTCATGACAACGCTACCGGTTTATGATGCGATTTTTGAGATGGTAATTCGAAGTGTTCCCAATCCTCGGGAGGCCCAGGGTTATCGTATACAAAAAATTTGGAACGGCAACATCAACTCACCGATGGGTGAAGCATTGAGGGGATGCAGTGATGAAGCACCCACAGTAATGACTATCACCAACACCAGTTCAGATGGAAACGGCGGTATTCTTGCAACAGGACGAGTTTTTTCTGGCAGGATCAAAAAGGGGGACAGACTTTATCGGGTGGATGCTTCGGTGGAGAGTGAGGTAAAAATCGTCTATGTTGACATGGGTGCGCTACATGAAGAAGTTGAGGAGGTAGCTGCAGGCAACTTGGCAACCTTAGTTTTTGCGGAGAAGGTAGGAGCGGGTGAGACCCTTGTGGATTTAGTCCACAAAGACGGTATGGTGCCCTTTGAATGTATCAACTATGTTTCTGAGCCTGTGGTAACGTTGGCTGTGGAGCCCAAAAATCCACAAGACATAGAGACGCTACAGAGAGGGCTAGATCGGCTTGTTTTTGAAGATCCTAACCTTAAAGCCGCTATAGATAAGGAAACTGGCGAGTATTTACTCAGCGGCATGGGTGAGCTTCACCTTGAAGTCGCCGTCAACGAGCTGAGAAGCACGCTGGGTATCGATGTTGTGGTTTCTTCGCCCAGGGTTGTCTATGTAGAGTGCATCCAAAAGAGCGGTGTAGCGGCATTTGCAAAAAGCCCCAATAAGCAAAGTTACTTCCAGGTGAAAGTTGAATCAAGACTAGAATATGAGGCCGCAGCTGAAAAGAAAAGTGTAGTTTTGGTCATGGATGAATATCATAATATACTGATTGATGTTGAGGGCAAGACAACACAGCTTTCAAAAGAGATGCTTGAAGCAGTCAAATCAGGCTTTAAGTATGCTTGCACTGCTGGGCCCCTCTGCGGCGAACCCATACACCAGCTCAGAGTAAGCCTCATTGATTTTGAGTTTGCCCCAGGCGCAGACATCTCAGAGATAGAGCATGCCGTAGGCAAAGCCGTATTTGGCAGTTTCTTAACTGCAGATCCTACACTCCAAGAACCTGTCTACAAAATCAGCCTCTCCACCACCTCCGATTTAGTAGCTGAATCCAGCCGTATCCTCAACAGCCGCCGGGGCAGAGTCAGCCAGTTCGAACAGAAAGACCACCTCACCCAAATCACTGGCTACATCCCAGTCGCTGAAACGTTTGGCTTCTCCAAAGAATTGCGCTCAGCCACTTCAGGCAAAGCGATTTGGCAGTCTATGTTTGATCACTGGGAAAAACTCCCACCCAAACTCGCCCAAGAAACAATCAGCGAAATACGAAAAAGAAAAGGGCTTCCAAGGGAGGTCCCTAAACCGGAAAGATTCATGGAGCGATAACATGATAACTATACATCTAGATGTTACCTTTGATTTGGATTTCTCGCTTTGCTGTGGACAAGTATTTCGCTGGCAAAAAATCGGCGACTTGTGGTATGGTGTTGTGGGTAAAACTATACTAAAAATCCGCCAGACAGGCGGTGAACTCGAGTTTGAAGGCTCTAATGAAGAGTTTGTGCGGCACTATTTTGGGTTAAACGATGATTTAGAACAGATCCGCCAAGGCATCACTAAAGATAACTACATCAAAAAGGCTCTAAATCAGTTTGAGGGCCTGCGTCTTATTCGACAAGAACCGTGGGCATGCCTCATCAGCTTTATCTGCTCCACATACAAGAACATAGCAGCCATCGAACAGATGCTCAAAAAACTTTCAGAAAAGTATGGCGAAAAACAAATGTTTGATGGCAAAGAGTTCTACTTATTCCCCACTGTGGAGAGCCTAGCAACCGCCAGCGAGAGCGGTTTGCGAGAATGCGGGTTGGGTTATCGCGCGAAATATGTACAGTTAACTTCTAGAAAAGTTCGCGATGAAAAAATTGATCTCCCCGCATTGACGTCTATGTCCTATCTGGAAGCCAAAAAGCGATTACTTGAATTTCAAGGTGTCGGCTTAAAAGTTGCCGATTGTGTGCTTCTCTTTTCACTTGAAAAATTTGAAGCTTTCCCCGTGGATGTCTGGGTTAAACGTGTTATACTAAACCACTATGCCAATCATCTACCTCCAGAAATGGTTAAAAAGATGCAGAGCCACAGCTCGCTTACTAACGGGGAGTATTTAAAAATCGGCGAATTCGCTAGGGACTACTTTGGCAGGTATGCGGGTTATGCGCAGGAGTACCTCTATCATTATGAGCGAACACAACGTTAAAATGGCTTAAGCAGGCAAATATCTGACTGGTGTGTATATGAGTGAAAGTAAAATATACCAGCTAATCAATCAGAAAAGGACATTTTTGAGGCAGGCAACAAAGGATTATGCATCCGGTGGCAATGACATGCTTGACGACATAGATTCTGCGTTGCAAGAAGCAAAGGCTGAGCTTTCCCATAATTTGGAACTTGCCAACTGCCTCAGAGAAGAAAGTGACACCTCATATCAGCGTGAATGCCTCGCCATGTACAACTCATGGTATGAAAAATGGTTTGGCAAACCCTAACTTATTTGATCAAAAATTTTCAGGTTTCATGTTTTCTTAGTCAAGGGGTGGTTTCTCAAGGTTGGTACCGAGTAGCTGGTTTATACTTGATCCCAATTACAGCTGGTTCTGCGGGGCTTTTTAGCTGAAAGCTTAATTTTGTGGCGGTACAACAACGGGCGTTTCTTGAGAACTGAGAGCACCGATTGAGCATATTTTTGCTGGATTTTATTTTATCGTTTGGTTACTTAGTGAACGGTGCAGAAAATGTTTAAATGCTGTTTGGGATAGCAATATGTGAGTAGCATGGTTTGGGCCCGTAGCTCAGCTAGGTAGAGCGCCAGACTCATAATCTGTTGGTCATTGGTTCAAATCCGATCGGGCCCACTACTACCGTTTTATAAATAGTATTTGTATATAGTACGCGAAGGTTGGTTAAATGGCAAAGCTGTTATATCAAGGGCATGGGAGTCTCCGCATAATCGCGCAGGACGGACGGGTTATATACCTTGACCCGTATGCCGGTGGAGGGTATGACAAGCCGGCTGATATTGTTTTGGTTACACATGGTCACCATGATCATAGTAAGTTGGAATTGATTATCCAAAACGAGGGTTGTAAAACTATTACGAACAAGGAGGCTTTGGCAGGGGGGAAGCATAACAGTTTTTCGCTTGATGGGATTGAAATTGAAGCAACAGAGGCCCGAAATTTTATGCACAACCCTAAAGCTTGCGTTGGATTCATTATCGCACTTGATGGTGTCCGAATTTATTGCTCAGGCGATACTTCAAAAACTAAACAGATGCAAGAGCTGGCTAATCGAGAGATTGATTACGCACTGTTTTGCGGTGATGGGGTATTTAATATGGGCCCTAAGGAGGCAGCGCAGTGTGCAAGAATGGTGGGTGCAAAACATAATATATTGATTCATGTGACGCTTAGAGCGTTGTTTGATTTGACAAAAGCACAAAAGTGGGATGCCCCAAACAAACTGATTATTCAGTCCGGAGAAGAGATAGAATTATCAGGTTCAAAATAGCAGAACCGAATGTAAAAAGGTAGATAGCGAAAGTTCAAAGCAAAGCTAAGGTTGCAGAGACTGTCTGGGTTAGAATTGCTAACCAAAGCACGATAAGTGCAGACAGAGTTTTATCCGACTTGACGAAAACGACAAGAGGAGGCTATAGAAAGCACAAATAGAGCAAATGTGCAGTTTGTTAATTTTAAGGAACTTTTATCTAATAGACCCATAAAAGGAGTGTAGCTACTTCCATAAAGCAGAGAGGATAAACGTTGGATGGCACATACTGGAATCGACAAAGCGAAACCATGTCCAGACAGGCCAAAAACAGCCAGCTTGATAAAAACACCTTAAAGAGCGACATCCAAAAGAGAAGCTATAACATAATCGGCATATCCACGGATATAGAAATCGTCAACTCCGGTGAGTTGCCACGACTGAGGGCAAAACCAAACGTGTACTGGATTTGCGTAAAGGAAAAATGTAAGGATTAATTATGACTACAAAGATTTTTGAAGATAAGCCAGGCAGTTATGCCCTGCTCAATGGTGACGAAGCAGTTGCACGTGGAGCAACCCAAGCGGGCATCAAAGTTGCAGCAGCCTATCCCGGCACACCCTCCACTGAGATTTTGGAAGCCTTAGCTGAAGGCGCAAAAGACTTAGACATTTATGCGGAATGGAGCATTAATGAAATCGTCGCCGCCGAGGTTGCTATCGGCGCTTCGATGACTGGAGTGCGCGCGATTACATCAATGAAGCATGTAGGCTTAAACGTAGCCGCAGACGCCATCATGACAGCGGCATACACAGGCATCGAAGGCGGTTTGGTTATAGTAGTCTGTGATGATCCTGCCCTGCACAGCAGTCAAAACGAACAAGACACCCGTTACTTCGCCGTCCACGCAAAACTGCCCTTGCTTGATGCGGGTAATCCCCAAGAAGCCCTCGATATGGCACATAAAGCCTATGAAATCAGCGAAAAACTCCGGTTACCCATCATCTTACGGCTGACGACCCGCGTCGCACATGGCAAAGCACGGGTGAAGCTGGGGGAGTTCCAGAGGCTTGAACGCAAGCCCGAGTTTGATAAGGACAGCACAAAGTGGGTTATGGTACCCGCCAACGCCATCCGCCAACATCGAGTTTTAGAGAGTAAACTATCAGAGGCAAAAAAGGAATCGGAAAACTCACAATTTAATCTAGTTGAAGATAACGCCTCAGATATAGGAATCATCGGAAGCGGCGTCGGCTATTACTATGCACGTTCTGTTTTGGATACATCAGAGTTTTCATGGCTAAAACTTGGGTTCGTCTACCCGTTTCCCTCAGAATTGATTAAGACATTTGCTTCCAAAGTCAAAAAACTCATAGTTATTGAGGAACTGCGCCCCTATATAGAAGAAAACATAGCAGGTCTCAAAATTGACTTCATGGGCAAAAACGAGCTGGGACTGGAGGAAATCGGCGAATTCACCCCAGACAAAATACGCACAGCTCTCGCCAAACTACACCTAACCACAAAACCAGAAAATCTCCAACAACCACCCAATCTACCGCCGCGCCCACCCGTCTTGTGCCCCGGATGCACCCACCGCGCATTTTACTATGCCCTAAACAGGATTCACCAATCAGTGCATTGTGAGAACGATAAATGTGTGGGTTGCAGCATCTGCGAATACGCCTGCTCCTTTGAGAAAGAAGGTATCTTTAACCCACTCAAATCCCGCATCCGCACAGCCAGAATTAACGCCACTAATTTGGCATTTACCTGCAGAGCATGCATCGATGCACCCTGCGTCAAAGCATGCCCCCAAGAAGCACTCACCCAATCCAAACAAACAGGACTGATCAAAGTTGACGAGGCAAAATGTATAGGCTGTGACTGGTGTATTGAAGCCTGCCCGCATGGCGCACTCAATCTGCATCCTACAACCCATAAACCCCTTATCTGTGACTTATGCAACGGCAAACCCAAATGTGTTTCACTCTGTCCAGAAAGTGCCCTGAGCTTGAGAGGAAAAACAGATGATAAAATCGTGGCAGGCGACATTGGATGCTATACACTTGGATTTCTGCCACCGCTTAAAGCAATGCAAACATGCCTCTGCATGGGTGGGGGCATCTCACAGGCAGCAGGGATGATCCATGCAGGCGTAAAAGACAAAGTCTTCGCAGTCATCGGCGACTCCACCCTTTTCCACGGCGGCATGCCAGGACTCCTAAACATCGTCTACAACAAAGCCAACGTCTGCGTCATCGTCATGGATAACAGCATAGTGGCTATGACAGGACATCAACCAACCCCGGGTTCAGGCAAAACCGCCATGGGTCAAAACGCCAAAACCATCAACATAGAAAGCATAGCCCAAGCCGTCGGTATTGAAAAAGTCATCACCGTCGACCCCTATGATTTAGAAACTTCAATTCAAGCACTAAGAGAAGCCATCAGCTATGAAGGCCCATCAGTAATTATCGCTAAAAGATCCTGCCCACTTTTAATCCAACGCGGCCCACCCCGAGAAATCAAAAAAAGCTGCAACGGTTGCAAAGTCTGCACTGAAACATTTGGCTGCCCAGCCATAAACCAAACCGGCAGTAAAGCTGAAATCGATACTGCACTCTGCAGAGGTTGTGGAGTATGCGAAGAGGTCTGCCCCTTTGATGCTATAGGAAGGAAAAAATAGTGAAACCAAAACTGGATGTGGTTTTTAGCGGCGTCGGCGGACAGGGCATCGTGGTGTTGAGTGATATTTTCTGCGAAGCGGCAATGCTGGAAGATTTCGATGTAGCAAAAGCAGAGATCCATGGCATGGCACAGCGAGGCGGCTCGATTGTGGCCTACGCACGCATCGGAGCTAGAGTTGAATCACCCCTCATCGAAACAGGAAAAGCCGATGTGGTTGTGGGCTTTGAGGTTCTGGAAACCGTCCGGGCGCTGTCGATGCTTAAAGAATGCGGCACCGTTATTGTGAATATGAAACTTATTCCGCCTAGTTACCTGTCTAGAGGTGTTAAACTCAAAAGTAGGGAGGAACTGCTGGAGCTTTTGAAGGCAAAGGGATTGGTACATGAAGTGGACGGTACAGGTATCGCGCAGAAACTGGGCAACACACTTGTTGTTAACACGATTCTGCTTGGTGCGCTCTCGGCACTTCCTGAAATCCCCCTCAAAGCAGAGTCATTTCAGCAGGCAATAACAAGCAGGCTTAAAGAGAAATACATCAGCTTAAACCTCAAAGCCTTCCAGTTGGGCAGAGAAAGCGTACAGAAAGTCAAGAAATAAACCGAAAAGGAAAAAGATAAACCACTATATCGGTTGCCTCGGTTTTTGCAGTTTAGGGTTGTTTTTGGGGTTTTTTCCAGTTTGAAGTGTCTCGTAGGTTCTGCACTGGTGAATCTTCACCAAACCCTTGTTCCGTCTGAATTTTTTGTTTATAATTTTGTTCTGCCAGCTTGGCTTTGCCTTCTTTGCCACTGAGTTCCACGCTGTTACCCAGTTTGTAGAGGGTTCTGCCGAGACGACGTTCACCCACAGTTTTTGTGCATCTACCCATATGCTGTTTTCTGCATTAAAGGTTAAAAACCCTTCCAATCAATAATTATCAGTGAACCGTTTGAGTAGCGTCCGCCAAATCCTTGCTTCTGCAATCAAAAAAGTTTCGTTGTTGAGGTTACGCTACAAATTTCTCCTCATAGCAACCGTGGCTCTGCTTGTGTTTCTGCTCTCTAAGGGGCCTCCGCCGGGTCAGAATCATTTCGTCTATCTTGCGGATGCATTTCTCCATGGCAGGCTGGGGCTTTCTGGCGGTGGAACCGCCCTTGCTGAGGTGGTCCCCTTCAATGGCAACTATTATGTGGTTTATCCGCCGATGCCTGCGGTGTTGCTTTTGCCATTTGTTGCGGTTTGGGGCACCTCGTTTGATCAGGCACTCCTCTCAGTTGTCCTTGCGGGTTTTTGTGTTGCGGCAACTTGGTTGATGCTCAAAAAAGCGGGGTCAAATCAAACAAAGGCATTGTGGCTGGCTGGGCTGTTTGGTTTTGGCACTTGTTTTTGGTTCATTGCCTCGGTGGGTTCTTCTTGGTACATTGAGCATGTGGTTGCTGTGCTGTTTCTCACCTCAGCTATAATTCTCTCGTTGTATAAGAAGAGTAATTTTGCAGTTGGTTTGTTTTTGGGTTGTGCGGTGATTGCGCGGTTACCTGTATCGTTGGCGTTTCCTTTTTTTCTTTGGATGATATATGACCAAAAAAACACATGGGTCCCCCGGTTTAAGCAGGCTTTGCTTTTCTTTGCGGGTTTATCTATACCCGTAGGGTTAAATGCCCTCTATGATTATGCGCGTTATGGCGTCTTCACTAACATTGGCTACTACCTCATTCCAGGCATACAGGAAGATCCATTCTTTCAGCAGGGTATCTTTAACATAGCCTATATTCCCCGTCATATCTATGCTATCTTTTTCCAAGGACCCAATCTGCTACCCAATTTTCCATGGTTTGAGCCAAACTGGATGGGGCTGGGGTTGTTTTTAACCACACCGGCTTTTCTTTTCATATTCATAGGTGCCTTTAGGGGTGGATGGCGGAGTATAAACAAAAAAGCTGTTTTGGCCATCCTCTGTATTCTGCCGCCCATAATCACGCATGGTACTGTGGGTTTCACCCAGTTTGGCTATCGTTTCAGCCTTGACTTTGTTCCGTTTCTTATGTTGCTCACAGCAGCGGGTATGCGTGAAAATTTGGGGCGTGCTGAGAAGGCTTTGATAATCTTGAGTACCTTGGTTAATTTGTGGGGTGTAGTAGCGATAATTAAATTCAACTTTGTCAGCTTTTGAGTTTAGTTAGAAAGCTCCAGCGGAGTTAGGCAGACCCAAAGGAATCTGTTGAGTAATATCCCAGTATTCAACGATTTTATCACCCTCAAAACGGAACAGATGCATCTGCCGCAACCCACCAGCCGCTGGCTGGTTTTTATCGTTTAGGAGGTTTGTCTGGACAGCAACATAGTCGCCATCGGCTAGTGCCCGTTTAACCGTGAACTCGGCATTTGGATACTGGGCCTTGCCTTTAGCGTTAGCTTGAACCATGGCATCGGTTAATTGCTCAATGCTACCTGAAAAATAGGGGTTGTGAGTTTTGCAGTCAGGTGAAAAAAAGCGCAAACCATCCTTAAACTTTCCCAACCCCGCCAACCTCAAAAACTCTAGCGCCATATTTTTGCGGTTAATTTCGGGGTCTGATCTCATCAACTGTGACATACAAACCACGCTCTGTGCTAACCGTATTTTTCAAGAACCTGCCTTCCAAAATCAGAGATCTCAACGGCAAAGAAATCATAAGGCGGTGACTCACGTGAAATATCAGGGTTAGTCACAAACAGCGATTTTTCTAAAACCCTAACTGCATCATTTATAGTCGTGGGAATTAAACCAGTTTTTTCACGTATTTGCTCGCCCTTCACAAACTCGCCTCTATTAAACTCTGAAAGCGCCACAAGCACCTTCTTTGCATCCATATCCACAACATTTAACTCATCTACATCAAAATCGCTCTGCAAAAAACATACCTCACCTATAGCTAGAGTGATCTTCAGATAAAAAGGTTAGTTGAAACTGAAAGATAGAAACTAAACCTATAAAACTGGATCCGCACGGTGAACTTTGGCCTTAAAGACCCCGGTCACTCAAATTTTATCACTCATTCAGCGTATTGCGTCCCGAAGAAAACTCCGCAAGCGCAGGTTTATTAATTGAAAGTTGGGGGTTAAATTCCTAAACAGCGTTTTATTTTAGGGTTTTGAGGAGGGTGAGTATGGTTTGGTTGGGGGTATCTGTTTGGGAGTGGTTTGTACTCTTTTGTGTGTGGATAATTGTTAAAATAAACAGGAGTGAGAGAGTTTTATGTGTTTTCCAAAGACAACACAAATGCGGGAGGATACCGCTATCATAGTTGAAATCATCTGGTAGGGTGAATTGTAAAATCTCCAGAAAGTACTGTTCCATTTGGTTGGAAAACAGCAGTAAAAGAAACAAGCCTTGACAACTGGTCTTCAAAAAAGCAAGTCATCTGTAGCGTCAGTCCTTGATAAATTTCGTAATCATCCCAAACGGCGGCTATTCGCAGATCAGTTACTTCTGGTGATGTTCTAATTTTATTTACCGCACTTTTATTTTGGCATTCCTCTATTGTACGTTCGTAAAACCATTGGAGACCTAAATTATCAATTTGCCGAAGAGACGTGTCGGGTGTTTGTTGCGAAGGAAACTCACGAACTCGGTTCCATATGATGGTTGATGCAACGTAAGAGCTTCCGTCATGTGAGCTGAACAATAAATCCCAATTGGAGGCTACATGAAAGAATCTTAGGCTAATTTCCCCGCCAGCAGCAATGCGGGTATTTAATATAACTTGGGTAAGGAGTATTTCGCCAGGATATTCTAAAGTGAGTAGGCTAAAGGCAGGTGTATCTTTGATATCTTGCACTATCTCAACTAGGGATACGCCCAATATGTTTGGATAAGAAATGGTAACGTTTGGATGTGAGGAATCAAAGGTTGATGGATAACCCACGTTCCAGCATAGGTAATTTTCGAATGTTGAAAACCCTATGGTGAAAATTAACGCACCAATCAGCATGTACTTAAATATTCGTTGGCAGGTTCGCCTCTGTAATTTAACAGATACCACCCAAACGAGTGTACTAAATAGAAATAAACCATACGCTACTATTATTATCCAAGAAAAATTAAGAAACGAAATAGCAAACAGGCCCACTATAAACAATATAGCCTTAGGCAAGTTTTTAACAGTTAGATACAGTTTCCTGAATTGCATTTCATTTTAACCCCCGTCTCATATTCTGTCGTTGGCGTAAAGGGACTGTGAATTTAAGGTAAGGTTTGTATATATACAAGGTTTCTTTTTTCTCAGATTTATATTTTTATTTTTGGTTGCATGTATTTACCATTTAGTTAGTGTGAACAAAAAGGTCCTCACCTTTTCTCTTTTCTTCTATAGAGAATAGTGTAATTAGCGTCATCAGACCAACAACATAGTTGTGTGCTCTTTGTATTTGACACCTCAAAAAACCCATATACGTTTCAGCGTCTAATAATTAGTACAACCCGCCCTAAAGCTTAGGATAAAATAAAAACATACAATTAACAATTACAATGAGAACAGCGGTTCAAATGTGTAACAATTTAAACAGGATCCACGGTAGATTAGTATGTTAAAAAACTCTTTAGTGAAAGCTTTCAGTGTTCTTTTAGCGTTCATAATTATATTTATGGCAGTTACATCGGTTTTTGCATCACCTATAGGTATTAGCGAGATAGAAATTGAGTCTTCATTAAAAGATGCTGATAGAAATTTTTACTATAGTCTGGTTGCGGGGCGCTTAAAAAGTTCCTTTCCCACGACTTTAATAGATGACGGATTTGGCAAAAGAGAAATCTGCCTATTTCCGCCAGAATATGCAGGCTGTTATATTGATGAGACAAATACATTGCACATTGTTTTAACTAAAAACGCAGATTATATGACAACCATAAGTAATTATCAAGAAATAATGGGTATTAACGATGATGAGATAATTTATGTTGTTGCTGATTTTCCATTATCTCGCTTATATGAAATTCAAAGAACCTTGGATAAAGTCATGGTTGAATTTGACATGTCAGCTACTGGCATAAACGAATTCACAAACAGACTAGATATCTCCATCAACAGAACAAGAGAAAAGGATGTTATCGATTTTCTTAAAACAAAATTTGATGATTTTGATGAAAAATGCATAACATTCAGCGATCCAATTGAAATTCACTATGTTGCTGGTAGTACAACAGATTTACTGCCTTCAAACACTGACTCCACCATGACACCACAAAATCAAAACACGCTAATTATAGGCATAGTCATTCTAACAACTATAGTTGCAGCAACAACAGGCATATGGATAACCAAAAAGAAACAAAAACAAGCAAAAGCCTTTTAAGGTTAGGTTAAAACAGCAAATCAAGTATCTACTTTAATTTTTTCCCTTTCCAAACTTATCCCAACATATAATCCCCATTTCATAAATCATTTAACAAAATATTTTTCAAATCTAATTATGATCTGCAAATTATAAATGAAACATCAGCTAACGTACTGTTATGTCGGATTTTGAGTTACACAATACTTAAAATAGAAAAGTCACGATTTAAATATCAGAATTAGTAGAATACAAACATTCCAAACAGTTTACTTCAGAGGCTATGGGATATGTGTGAAAGATTAGAATGGGGGTTGCGACTTCGTATGGACAATTTACGGATTATGCCCCTTATTGACGATTTGAAGCAATCTTTTGCAAATGTCAAAGTTGAATACTACAGATCAAAGTTGCCAATATTGTTGGGCGATAATCTACCCACAGCACTTGAAAAAAGCACCACAGAAAAGGCCAATGACATTCATATCTCCATAAATAATCATATAGTTCTGAGGTTTTTCGGCAGCAGATATAGGGCCGGCGGCGTTTTCATTAACCAAAATTTGGGCGACACTGACTCTTCGCGTATTATTTCAATACTTAATCAAAACGAGATTTACACTCGCCGACAAACGGCAGGCTTTATATCAAAATAATGAGCACAAGTTTTGGAAACTATTTTGATTTATTCAAATGATGTAAACATTGGGGACAAGAGAATTGCGAATACACTGTTGGCAACCCAAGTCTTTGCGTAACATAAATCTCTGAACAAAAAACAACCCCGTTGGCTTTGTTTCCTTTACCACAGTTGATTACGAGTTCAACAACAGCTACAGCCAGTGCAACACCATTTTTTAGTCTTCGGCCTAACCAATGGACGTCTCTCAAATCAACAGAATTTCTTGTGCTGTTCGTGGACCTCTGTTTGGATGTCCCACTGCGGTTGTACCATCTGCTGCTTTTGCCAAGGCAGGTCTAATTACAGCGGCTTCAGCGTCCGCATTGTTATCCGCTACTGGTGTTAGGGCTTTTCATAGTTGGCGGCATCATAACGGGGTAACACGGTATGGCACACACCCCCCCCATTTTTATCAGAAGAACACGGTTTTCACGGGTTAACCAAGGAAACAGTGTATAATTAGCGTCATCAGTGTCAGCAGCATAGCTATGTCTTAAAGTTAAAATCTTTTCTGGGTGAACGAAAACAAGAGACAAGTTATAGGATGTTCAGAAATCGGTATTAGCATCGGAATAAACGGGCATTAGCATCGGAATAAATAACGTAATTCTTTGCTCTGAAAAGGACATCACATGTGGACTTTTAAAACTTGATAAAATCAGCAGTCACGTTACCGTAAATAAATCAGCAAAGCATAAAAACGAAATGTGCCAAGGCCATCAACAGGGCAGAACCCATAACGGAACAACATAAAACGGAAAGCACAAACAAAACATTTCTTAAACCTTAAAGGAAGAATAACGTCAGATAATAGGAGAGAGTAAATCCATGAAAAAATTATCCCTAAATGATGTTACAGAAGAATTTAAAATGATAACCCCTGAAATCCACCTGTTTTACAATAAAGAAACCGGCGAATTCGAGCATTACAACGAACTTTTTCTAGATGATACAGATATTGAAAAATACAAAAAAAATGTTTGGGTAGCTTCTCCAACGGCACAGGACATTAATGAATACGAAATCATGATGGACTTTGCTAAGCAAATCTCTGATGCACATCTACAGCACCGGTTAGTAGTTGCATTGAGTGGCAAGGGAGCATTTAGACGGTTTAAGGAAGTGTGCCTCAATACGGGATTAATCGAAGCGTGGTACAAGTTTAAGCACAAAGAGTATATAGCGATTGCAAAAGAATGGTGTAACAATGCAGGGTTAGCTTATGAAGTGTAGCATAAATAGCGAAGATTATCCTAATTAAGCGGACGTTTCGAAAGCAATGGCTTATACCACTTAACTAAAAATTTGAAGGAAAAATATATTGACACTATAAATAATAAAAACTCCACTAAATACAATATAGCCATAGCTTTAAAAACACCTAAAATAAAATATAGCAAGTTTAAATTACATTGGCATGTGTGTTTCAAGGTGTCGGTCTAAATAAGTCCTGTTTCCCATGTTTTTCACAATTATTGACCTTGCTACAGCGTGGAAATAGGACAATGTC
>JAIRTW010000053.1 GCA_031254875.1 Candidatus Bathycorpusculum termitum | reverse complement strand
GTAGTGCTGTTGCTCCGGTGAGTCCGTTTCGGTTGGGTTATGTTTTTAGTGGTTGGGATCGTGTGTTTGTTGGTGTGATTGAGGATATTACTGTTGTTGCGCAGTATGTGCCGGGTGGTCAGTCGGGTGGTTCTTCTGGTGGGGCGTCTCCTATTTCTCCTTCTCCTAGTGTTCCAACGCCTAGTCCTTCGCCGGTGAGTCCTTCGCCGACGGTTGGTCCTGAGCCTTCTGTTGTGGTTCCTGAGCCTTTGCCTGTTTGGGCGCTTATGAATCTGGTGTTAAGTGTGGCGGGTGTCATATTGGCGGCTATTGTGATGGTTTATGTGTTGTTGCGAGGGAAAATGAAGTCAGAGCGTGGGGGTGGGGGTGAGGGTGTTGTGGGTCAGTATGTGGCTGAGGCTGGTGATGAGGCGGTTGAGGGTGGGGTGCAGAAGAAGCACATGATTATGCGGTTAGTGGTGGCGCTTGTTATGGGTGTTGTTGGGCTTGTTGTGTTTCTGCTAACTGAGGACATGAGTCGTGTGATGGGGATGGTGGATAATTGGACAATTGTACATGTTGTTATTTTTGTTATGGTGATCATAGCTGTGATGTTTGTGTTCAAACGCAGAAAACACAGGTGATCAAACATAATTTGTTTTTTTCTGGTTCTTTAGCAATTAATCTATGTTATCCAACAATATTATATTAAAAATAGTTTTCGTTTGACATATTAACACAAATTAAATTCTCCAATCTCCAAGGCTGAGTTATCGCAAGGCTATGGTTTAAGTTTTAGCTGTAAAGTAGCAGTTGATTAGTTAACCGGCTCCATTTAACTTGGGTGTTTTTATGGCTTTTAACTAAACGTTAGGATCAGGGTGCCATTAGAGGCGCCCAATGGTTAACTGCTATTTTTTATGACGTTTGATTCTATCTTGTCTTTGTTCCTTCTTGCGCCAGTCTTTTTTGCGTTGTGTCTGCATTGAGAAACGTTCCTGTCGTGGAACGTCGAGTTTTCGAAAACGTGATATATTCATGTAGAAGGTTTCGGAGTCGATTTTGTCTTCGCTTAGTTCCAAGATATTTTGATTGAGTTCCGTTTTTGCTTGATTGTCGCGTGCTTTATCGAATGCCTCTTCATAAACAAGGTATGCGGCATGGAACTGGAACTTCTCGGGGTTGTCGATTAAAAGTTTAGTTATCTGAGTTGGTGGGGTTTGTTCGTTTGGTTGTTCACTCATGTTAAATCCGCTTTAATGTAGGCATGATTGTTCTGGACTCTTTTATAGGTGTGCCTAAATTGATTGCTTCTAAAGTTTTGCAGATTTAGCCTGCTAAAATAAATCAAACCCGCCATTTAAACCACCATCGTCTGATGGAACCTACAAAGCTCTTGAACGGCTCCTCTTATTTAAAATGCAGAATTTCACCATAACCGTAAGTTTAGCGGCGGAGTTTGATGGACTTAGATTTCTTGGCTAATCCTTAACCGTGGCACCATTTATGCTGTGACATGCAGGCACGGCCTTTTATATCCAACCCTCCTTTATCATTAGCAGGTAGTTTTTGAGATATGAACATGGCTTATTTTAGTGACCGCATAGATGCCGGCAAACGTTTAGCGGCGGCATTAACAGATTTTAGAGGCAAAAACGGCATGGTTTTGGCGGTTCCACGTGGCGGGGTAGTCATCGGCTACCAAATCGCGGATGCGCTAAACCTGATGCTGGATGTGATTATTCCCCATAAGCTGGGTGCACCCGGTAACCCTGAATTTGCCATAGGTGCCATAACTGAAGATGGCACTACAGTCCTTGACCATAACATAATCAACTACCTAAATATAACCGACGAATATATCCAAACGGAAAGCGAACGGCAGAAAAAAGAGATTAAACGCAGACTAAAAATGTACCGCCAAGACATGCCCAGACGTGATATAGCTGGACTGCACGTTATCCTCGTCGATGATGGCATAGCAACAGGCTCTACGATGAAAGCCGCTTTATCCTCAGTCAAAAACAAAGGAGCCACAACCGTAACCCTCGCAATTCCCGTTGGACCCCCCTCAACC
Organism: Candidatus Bathycorpusculum termitum; assembly: GCA_031254875.1. Classification (GTDB taxonomy): domain Archaea; phylum Thermoproteota; class Bathyarchaeia; order Bathyarchaeales; family Bathycorpusculaceae; genus Bathycorpusculum; species Bathycorpusculum termitum. Next base: position 33,841 of record JAIRTW010000053.1, on the reverse strand, counting down.
ATACAGGAACTAAAACCGCAAGCAGACCGTGTCATATGTCTCTACACACCGGATCTTTTCCAAGCAATCGGACAATTCTACAGCAACTTCAACCAAACCAGCGACCAAGAAGTCATAGCCCTGCTTAAAGAAAACAGAAAAAAACAATTCACCCAAACTGCAGAGGCAACATAGCCTGACAAGCACCACATAAGCCCTAAAAACCTCATCGGCAACATAAAAGTTGAGAGCGACTTATTTTTACCCTCAACGTCAAGGGATTGTGGTGTTTGCACATGGCAACGGAAGCAGTCGCTTTAGCCCCCGAAACCAGTATGTTGCCCAAGAATTTAACAAGCTTCAATGGAAACGCTTCTTTTCGATTTATTAACCTCACATGAGAAGATGAAGATACACTAACTGCGGAATATCGCTTCAATATTTCTCTGCTCACAGAACGCCTATCGGGGCAACAGAGTGGTTGCAAAGTAACCCTCAAACCCAGAAACTCAAACTGGACTACTTTGGCGCGAGTACTGGGCGGCCGCGGCGCTGATTGCAACTGCAAAACTACCCGATACCATTGCCGTAGTGGTTTCAAGGGGCGGCAGACCTACCTTGCAGGAGACTGCCTCCAACAAGTTAAACCCCAAACTTCGTATGATGGCGGCTGGGCTGAAGAAGGCATCCAACTCAACATCAACCCAAAGGCAAATGACTAATAAAAACAAACTCATTATCATCCCCAACGCTATCCGCCTCTTTGAGGAATCCGGTAAACTCCAAGAAGCCGCTAAATACTCAACAGAATGGTTCAAACGATTTCTGCATTTAAACTAACCGTCTTGTGCTGGTTTATCCTTTATTGCGTCCCCCATGCAAAACACAATTCTTTTCGCGGCCTTATTTTTTCTACAGGCAAACAGTGATCTGGCCCAGAAATTTTATATTTTTAATTAACATTCTATTTAGTAGAACTGTTTTTAGAAGGTGAGTTTTTGGTAAAAAAGAAAAATGATACCTATGAATGTGAAGACTGTGGTCTTGTGGTTATCGTCGAAAGTCCCTGTGAATGCGACGAAACATGCACATTGACCTGCTGTCAGGAACCAATGAAGCCAGCTAAGAGTGGGGCAAAAAGCTCTACATAAAAACTTCAAAGGCAAGAACACACTATTTTTCCGCTTTTCTTTTTAATCCCTTTTTAATTTATCTATTTTGTGTTTTTGATTTACCGAAATCAGCAAAGTCAAAGAAAAAATGTCCTACAAGACAACGGTTACATCGTGTCTATTCATGTTTAAATGTTATATACGGAATACTTATTTAGATTACAGCTTCTGAAAGTTAAATTCAAAGTTTACGGGCTGACTATTGAAAATCAATCTCACAACGCAGGATATTGCCGTAATATCCATTTGCTCAGCACTTTATGCAGTATTTGGATATTTAACCGGCTCTATAAGTTTTTATGGCGTAGGTCTTCTTCCGGCAGTTGTCATTCCCGCAGTTTTTGCTGCGCTTTTTGGTCCATGGGTTGGCGGCATAAGTGGCGCAATCGGCATATTCATACGAGACATGTTGGTGCACGGAAACGCCCCCTTAAGCTTAGTAGCAGGTGTTCCACCGAATTTTATTTTGTTCTTTCTGATTGGGTATCTATACACTAAAAACATTAGTTTAAAGCAAGCTCTCACATGCATATCTTTAGCATTTATTGGGCTGTTTGTTCCTTCAATTATTTTACTCCCTGAGATGTTAACTTGGACTCATGTATCAATTGATGCGTTTTTACTTACATTTGTGTTAACCGTAATTGTAAGTTTAGTTGTTATTGCCGTGGTTTCTATCCGTTGGAAAGAATGGCGAAGTTACGCTATAGGGGCCGTAGTCGGCCAAATCACTGGTAGTCTCTTACTTTCTGTAACAGTATGGGTTGTAAGTCCCTTATTCTTATCAACCTTAGCAATCGATGCCCCTATAGATGCTATTTACGTTTTACCCATTTTTGTTTGGACTATCGCCACAGAAATACCATTTATTCTGCTAGTTGGGCCTCCTATAATCAAAATAGCCCATAGCCCTTCCAACGCTACAATACAGAAATAAATCCTTAAAAAAAGGCGGAACTATTGCCCAAAAAAATTGTTAAAGCGTTTGCGCCTGGAGCAATCTCCAGCTTTTTTGAAATTTTCAACACTAATCCCGATGGTACCCCGATCACTGACTTACAGCGTATGGGTGCAAGGGGTGGTGGTTTTGGGCTTCAATGTGGCGTCCACACCAAAGTCACCCTTGAAAACGCTTCTGAAAACAGTATCCAAATTAGCATAAACAATCAGCCAACTGCAGAGGCTAAAGTAACCAAAAACGTAACCCAAACACTTCTCGATCAGGTTCCCAAAAAATACGCTGTCACGGTGGAGCATCAAATTGATGTTCCTATCGGTATGGGTTTTGGAACCAGTGCAGGCGGAGCATTAACCACCGGATTAGCCCTCAAAGAAGCCCTGAATTTACCTTTAACTTACAACCAAATCGGCACAATTGCCCATTTAGCTGAAATTCAACTCCAAACCGGTTTAGGCACAGTGAGTTCACTAACTTTTAGCGGCGGCCTTGTATTAGTTACTGAACCTGGTGCACCCGGTATCTGTAAAATCGACCGCATCCCCCTAAACCCCGATTATATGGTGGTAGTGGGCTACTATCAAGCGTTGATCCCAAAGAAATCGGTGTTGTCTTCGCCTCAGCAAAAGCAAAGGATCAATGTTTATGGCAGAAAGGCTCTTGAGGCTATCTTCGCTGAGCCCAGTTTGGAGAATTTTTTGACACAATGCTGGGCATTCTCACAGAATGCGGGGTTCGCTACTGAGGGCATTTGTCAGCTTGTCAAAGCAGCAGAAAAAGCCGGTGCCGTTGGGGCGGCGCAGAACATGATTGGCGAAGCGGTGCATGCGGTTGTACCTGAAGAGAATGTCCCGTCGGTAGCAGAAGTTTTTAAGCAGACTTTATCTTCAAATCAAGTGATAGTGAGCCGAATAGATTTTGAGGGTGTCAGGTTGGTAAAATGAAGCAGTACAAAAAAGTTGCCGTCGGCGGAACCTTTGATGAACTGCACAGCGGACACAAAGTGCTTCTAAGCAAAGCCTTTGAAGTCGGAGAACAAGTTATTATCGGTTTGACCTCTGATGAGTTTGTACAGCAAATCGGTAAATCCCACAAAACCGCTTCCTATGAGGAACGGTGCCAAGGGCTTGAAGCGTATTTGGCGGGGCGGGGGTTAATTGAACGCGTTCAGATTGTATCCCTAAAAGATCCCTATGGATTAACCCTCTCAGCCAGAGATATAGACGCCCTGATTGTAAGCAAGGAAACCCAGAAAACGGGGCAGTTGATTAACCAAAAAAGGCAAGCCGTTGGTTATCCGCCTATACAGCTTGTTGTAGTGGATATGGTTCCGGCCCAAAACCATGGGTCCATCTCGACGACGAGAATCCGCCGCGGAGAAATCGACCATCAAGGGTGTACTCTGTAGGGTCTGTATGCGTTCTCTGAAAAGTTTTTAGCAACAAGTACGCCAGAGTAACGCTAAAGTGGTAGAATTAGAAAATTGGCGACGGGGCCGATATTATTATGCGTTAGAGTCCTGATGGAAGCCAATTAATTTTATGGTGCAACCGCATTTGTTGCATGTGAGAACCAGTTCTGTGAGTTCATTGTTTACGATTTTGGTGTCTATAATTTCATAGTTGTTTTCTGTTTCATCCTCAGGAGAGATGGATGTGTTGCATTTGGGGCATGCAAATGAACCGTCGTCTTCAGCATTAGCTAGGTTTATCGTGTATGTGTAGCCCTTATTTTTCAGCTTTTTCACCCTCAGGTTCTTTCTTTACTTTGATTTTGTGGTCTTTATTTTTTAATTAATGGTCGTGGATTGTCTATCTGTAGAATTGCTTCATTTAAGGATACACCCCATAAAAGGGGAAAACCCTTTGGATTTAGGGTTTGTTCTTATTAGGCTGTGGCTTCTTTTTCGAAGCATTCCGGAGAAATGTATTCGCCATATTTTTCTTTTGCTTCAATTAGCCGCTGGCGTTGTTTGTAGAGAATGCCAAAGAGTTCCAAGGGGGTGTCTGTGACGTTTTCTTGATAGAATCGTTGTACCCGCTCGATCTTTGCAAGGTTTTCGGGGACGCGAATGGTGAACTGTTTGTTGTAGTCTTCTTTAGCATAATCTTTGTTGAGGACTTCTTTGAAAAGTTTCTTTAGGTCTTCGTATTTGGGTATGTATCCGGTGGGAGTTTCTAATGCGCTTGCTTCTTTGTGGACTCTTAGCTCCATCCATTTGATCCAGATGTGCTTGTCTCGGGGACTGTTGAGGTACTTGCCGTTTTCTATATCGCAGAGGAAATAGTTAACGCCAAAGACGATGGGTTGTTTTTGGAGTTTGCGTCCAAAATCCAAATTGTTTGAGACGTTTTTGCCCATAGGAATAGAGATAAAGTCCTGGATGCTCATCATGTTGATTTCGGGAACGCCTTCTTTGCCGATGGTGGCAAATGTTGTTTCGGTTTCCAATGATGCACCGTATGCAATGATGCCGTGTTCCCAGTCAAAACTCTGCTGGACCGGAACGTAAGCTTTTGCATCGCGTCCACCGTACATGATTCCGCCTAATTCAACACCCGCGGGGTTGTCAAGCTCGGGGTCAACATTTTCAAGCGCTTTTAGGGCTACTGCGTAGCGGGCGTTTTTGTGAGCGGCAGGGACATCAGCTCCTGCGGCGTCTTTTTTACCTTCATACCATGTGCCGGTGTAGTTTAAGCCGTCTTTAGGTAACTCTTCACCCATGCCCAGCCAGTAGGGTCTGCCGTTTTTCACAAGGATGTTGCTAAATATAATTTCTCCGGGGTTAGTTATGACTTTCCAGATTAGGGCATCATCTTTGGCTTTCACGTCTTGTATGATGCCAAATATGCCTGATTCCACGTTAACTGCACGGGCGGTTGAATCGACATCGCGTATGTAGGCTATGTCATCACCTAATATGGTTTCGCCGGGCAACATGGCGGTGGAAGTTTTGCCGCATGCACTGGGGAATGCGCCTGCAAAGTAGGTTTTGCGTCCACCGGGACCAAACACACCCATAAGTAACATGTGTTCTGCTAGCCAGCCTTCACTGCTGGCTTTGCGGATGGCTAGGCGGAAGGCAAGTTTTTTGAAGCCCACGCTATTACCTGCGTATTGTGTGTTAACGCTATAGATGGTTTCGTCCATGTGGTCGATGTAGATGGCTTTTTTGGCGTAATCCACACTGACCATGTCGCTGTTGAGTTTACCTGAGGAGTGGACGACTTTAAGGAAGTCAGTTTTATTACCCGCCTTCACAAACTGGTTGTAACCAGGTCTGTAGAGCAGTGATTCGGAGTGTGCAACATACCATGAATCGGTGCATTGTAGCCCAAGTATGGTAAAGCTGGAGTCAGCTGGACCCAGAGATATGAAGCGTACAATCATTGTTCTGCCGATCATGCTGTTCCGAAGTAGACCCCTAACTTCTACAAGACCTTCTTGGCGGTCCATCTGGTTGAGTGCTTTGCTCAATGTGGAGCCTTTGGCAACAAGGTATTTGGTTGCCTGGCGGTCCCGTCCTTGGTCTTGTTCCCCGTCAAAATGTACGGTGTGTCCTTTTAGGTTTAGGATGGCTTTTTCTTCGCCGGCGGCTATGGCTTGTTTACGGACGTATTCGATGTCTTCGGCATTGTCGCTGCAGATAAAGATTTTTCCGGGGTGGCAGAGGTCGCTTTCTTTTGCGATGAACTCGTGCACGTTGGGGTTGTCTATGGCACTGAGTTTTTTGTAGTCAGAGGGGCTTAGTTTGGGTTGTAAGGCTTCTAAATATGGATTCATAGGCGTTACCAGTTATGCTAGAGTTCATTAACGTTTCCTGGTACTCTGGGGAAAGGCTGACATTCTGCGATGTGTTTTACGCCTGTGAGCCATCCGACGAGGCGTTCCATGCCGATGCCTGCACCTGCGGTTGGTTTTAATCTGCCGTCTTTTGCCATCTTGGTGATGAGGGCATAGTTTTCTTTTTTGACCTGGTCGCGTTCGATTTTTTTGATGATTTTTTTGTATTCGTATTCGCGTTTGGAGCCTGAGAGAACTTCACCGAATTGGGGCAGAAACAGATCATAGTTGTTCCATCTGCCGGTTTTAAAATCCTCAAAATCATAGAATTGTCGTGGGATGTTGATGATCCATGCAGGTTCTTTGATGTCGTTGATGATGCCTGTTTCCCAGTCGTTTATGCCGTATTTGACTTCGAGGTCTGCGCGGTCATAGATTTTAAAGGGTGCTTTGGGTGTTTTTATGCTCTCGAGACGGCCCAGGGTGGTTAATTCTTTTTTCAGATTCTTTTTTATGCCTTTAATAAGGGTGATTATGGCTTCTTCGACGAGTGCGAAGACGTCTTTGGAGTCGGCGTCTACTATTTCAAAGTCTAGTTGGGTGAATTCGTATATGTGTTTTCCAGTTTTGGCGCGTTCAGCTTTTTCAATACGGATATTGGGGGCGAGAATGAACAGTTTGGGGTAAGCGGTGGATGTTGCTACAAGTTTGTGGATTATCATGCTGGTGGTGGTACGGACGGGTTTGCCATAGATGTCGATTTCGATGCGTTTCTCTATGGATGCTCCGGGGTCAGGCCACAGTGGGTCGGTGCTTTGGCTCAACTCTATGGGGAGGAGCCATTGGAAGCCTTTGTTGATGTAGGTGTCGGTGAGGCTTTTTAGGGTGTAGGTCATGATTTTGCCTATGCAGGCTTTGCGGATGATTTCCTCGGCCGTCAGCTGGTCTAGCGGCTTGGGGATTTCAATTGGTTCTTGTTCTGGCATATGAATCCCTTTTTAGCTATAATTTTGTGGTGTGCTGTTAATAAATTTTTTACGATAAAACATGTACAATTTACAATAACTACATATTTTTTATACCTAAAACATGTAATATTTATATGTGAAACTAAAATGGACGAAAAAGATCAAGCTATCCTCGCCCTCATACAGGAAAACAGCAAACTAACAGCCAACCAAATCGCCAAAAAAATCAACATCCCCCTAACAACAGTCTTTGCCAAAATCAAACGCATGGAAGACCAAGGCATCATCAAACAATACCGCGCTATCCTCTCCCCCGAAAAACTCAACCTAGGCACCGCCGCCTTCATCTTGGCATCAGTCTCCTATAGCAAAAACAATGAACTCCCCATAACCCAAAGAGACGTCGCAGAAGAAATCGCCCGTTTCCCCGAAGTGCAAGAAGTCCACATTATAACCGGCGACTGGGACCTGCTTGTAAAGCTCCGCGCCCAAAACGTGGAAGCTGTCGGTAAATTCGTTGTAGATAAACTGCGCCGCATCAAAGGTCTAGAGAAGACGTTAACGTGTATGGTCTTTGAGACTGTAAAAGAATCAACAAGTCTGCCTCAACAGCTAAAACGAGACCGTCCCTAGACCCAAGTGTCTATCGGTTTGCAGCTTTCTAGACGGATGCTTGGCGGCGATACCTTCGTCGTATAGTTTGACTGGGTGTTTGCTTGGTCTGTATTTGGCTGTAATCAGATTCTACTGTGATGTCATCCTAAACTTGTATGTAGTTAAGCGGGTTGTTTGGTTATGTTGAGCTTGAATAGTAGAGTAGTGGTAGAGCCAAAAGGACGGTGTCTTTTCCTTTAGGGGTTAAGGTGTACTCTACGCGCAGGGGCGGGCCGGTGGTGACGTTGCGGGTTATGTAGTTGTGGGTTTGGAGCATCTTGAGTTTGTCGCTGAGTGTGCGGGAGTTGACTCCTAAGATTTTTTTGATTTCCCCAAAGCCTATGGTGTTTTTTAGAATGAGTGTGTAGAGGATTTCTAGGCTCCATTTTTGGAAGAGGAGGTTGAAGGTGTTTTGGAGGCTTTCGATTTCGTTTTTGAGTTCGGTGGGGGTGATGTTTTGTTTTTCTATGATTTGGTTGAAGGTGGTTTCTATGCCGTGGAGGACTTGGTTCATTTGGGATTCGACGATTTTGCGGAGTTCTGCGCTTAATGTTAGTGGGGTGCTCATAGCTATACACTTGGTGTGTTTTTTCTCACTTCATAATTTATTAAGGTTTACTTACACAACATAGTGTAATAAGTAAAGTTAGTTGGAGAGAGAATCATGGAGAAATATGACGTGATAGTCGTCGGCGCTGGAACCGCGGGTTGTATAGCCGCAAAAACCGTCGCCGAAAAAGGATTAAAAGTTGTATTAATCGAAAGAAAACCCCAAGAGGAAATCGGAGAAAAAATCTGCGGAGACGCATTGGGTGATCATCACCTCAAATTTTTAGGGCTCGAAAAACCCGCCGGTGGCGAACTGGAAGCTAAGATCGATGGCATAAAAATTTTCTCACCCGACGAAAACACCGTATTTACCATCGCAGACAAAGACTTCGTGGGGCACATCCTCAACAGGCGCCTCTTTGGTCAGTGGCTACTCAAAAAAGCCATAGACAAAGGTACACTATTGCAGGATAACATGAATTTCCGCTCACCAATTATCGAGAAAGGTGCAGTTGTTGGTATTTTGGCTAAGAACATCAAAACTGGCAAAACAACCGAACTGCACAGTAAAGTGGTGGTGGACGCCACCGGCTACTTCGGTATGGTTCGCAAACAACTCCCAGTCGAGTTCGGTATTGAGCGCAACATAGCCAACGAAGACGTCGAAGCATGCTACCGCGAAATCCGCCAACTAAAACACGAAACCGAAAACACCCGCTTCTGCGAAATCTATCTCAATCAAAAAACCAGCCCCGGAGGTTACGTGTGGATTTTCCCCAAAGGCGGTGCCCGCGTCAACGTCGGCATCGGCACCTGCATGCGCAAAACCGGCTACCCCAACCCCAAAGAACAGCTCTACAAAACCACCTTCACCAAACCCATGTTCAATGACTCGTTGGTGTTAACTGGCGGCGCATGGTTTGATCCTGTCCGCAGACCCCTTGACAGCATGGTCGGCAACGGGGTCGTCTTGGTCGGTGATGCGGCTTCTCTTGTGAACCCCATTCATGGCGGCGGCATCGGGCCCTCAATGTTATCTGGTTACTTTGCGGGACAACAGATCACTGAAGCCATAGAAAAAGGCGAACCCACTAAAGAAGCCCTCTGGAACTATAACAAAAAATACATAGACACCTACGGCAAAAAACAAGGTACCCTTGACATCTTCAAAATGTTTTTGCTAAGTTGCAACGACGAAGACCTCAACTACGGCATGAATGAAAAACTCATGACCGAAGACGACGTCCTCAAAGCAGGTATGGGTGATGACTTCCACCTAAACATCACCGAAACCGCTAAACGTGTCTTCCGCGGCCTCCGCAGAGTCGGCTTTCTCAACAAACTCCGCCTAACCGTCACCATGATGAAAGGCCTAGGTGCACACTACAATACCTACCCCGAAACGCCTCAGGGCTTTGAGGCATGGCAGGCACAGACAATACGGCTCATAGAGGAAGGCAGACAAAAACTCATCCAATAAGTTGCTATACAGCATATCCGCTATGGCAAACAGCACAATCGTGCCTAAACAAGGGGGATTGATGGAGCAATAAAGCTCCTCCCTTTTTCAAGTTTTGCTATTTTTTCCTATTCAATTCACCTAGTTCTGTGTTCTGTCATAGACTGGTGGTGACTGGAAATATTCCTGGGTCTTTTTTTATGTGTGAATCTTGTGGTTTGGTGGTTGCATAAAGATGCGGCTAAACAGAAGCAGTTGTGCTAAAAGTTTTTTTATGTATGCGCGAGCAGGTTATCCGATAACTTGCCACTTTAAGCGTCTCTCAGCTTCTTCTGCTTCGTTTCCTTTAAATATGAGTGTTTGGACTATGCTTGTGCAAAAAGAAGGAATATCTAAAGTATGGGTTCCAAGTCACCAAGAGGCGAATTCGCCGCAAGGCAGTTAGCTAAGAAACGGAAGAACTTCCGCTGGCACGATCGTTACTTTAACAGACGCATGTTGATGCTCGACGAAAAAGTTGACCCTATGCAGGGTGCTCCTCAAAGTCGGGGTATTGTGCTCGAAAAAGTAGGTGTCGAATCTAAGCAGCCAAACAGCGCCATCCGCAAATGTGTCCGCACCCAGCTTATCAAAAACGGCAGAACAATAACCGCTTTCCTTCCCGGAGACGGCGCCTTAAACGTCGTTGACGAACACGATGAAGTCGTGGTGGAAGGCATCGGTGGTACCCGTGGTGGTGCCATGGGCGACATTCCCGGTGTCAGATGGAAAGTCGTTATGGTTAACGGTGTCAGCTTAAACGAACTCGTCTATGGACGTAAACAGAAACCGGCAAGGTAAAAGGCATGTCACAAACAACAAGTGTCTCTCAGCCACAGGAAATTAAACTTTTCCAGAAATGGAGCTTCAAAGAAATCACAGTCAAAGATATTGGACTCCAGCGGTATCTCAACTTGACTCCGATGGTTGCTCCTCACAGTATGGGTCGCCACGAACACCAAAGATTCCGCAAAGCCCGCGTTAACATTGTTGAACGTTTAATCAACGGCTTGATGCGCGGCGGCAAAAATGCTGGTAAAAAAGCCAAAGCAACCAACATTGTCAAAGAAACCTTTGAAATTATTAACCTGCGTACAGGCAAAAACCCCATAGATGTATTGGTGCATGCAGTCGAAAATGCAGCACCCTGCGAAGATACTACACGTGTCAGCTACGGTGGAGTTGTCTATCACCTCTCAGTTGACGTTGCACCCCAGCGCAGAATCGACCTTGCCATCCGCCACATAACTGCAGGTGCCCGCGCTACTTCAGCCAACAACCCTCGTAGCATACAAGAAACTCTTGCAGACGAACTTGTGCTTGCAGCAGCTAAAGACATCAAATCCGCCGGTGTCGCTAAACGCAACGAAATCGAACGCGTCGCACAATCCAGCAGATAAAACAACCCCTTTCTTCTCCATTTGTTTTAGAAACCCTAACTGCCCCGATTTTAAGGTGACATTTTTATTGTGCAGTTACGTTAGAAAATTTAGTATTTTACCTTTAGTTATCTGTTTTTGCTAAATTGTTTTCAGTGTCTATTCAGTTGTACCGCGGGTTTTAACGTGGATCTCAACGATGTCGCCGTCGTCGAGCTCAAAGTTTAAGCCGACTTTTTTGGGGCTAAACGGCAGTCGTTTTGCCCAAACCATTGCAAACATAAAGTTAGATATGAATTCTTTATGGATATTGCGGGCTAAATCGCCCATGGTTGAGCCCTTTTTTAGTGCAAAGGGGCGTCCGGTGTCTTGTTTGTTCCCCGGCTCTTTAGTGTAGACCCGGATGATACCTAAACTTGCAATCATCGCTTTGCCCAGTTCCTCAATACCTTCTTTTTGTTCACACGACATCGCCACGACCGGCATCTTGTTGTTAACGTATTTTTTGAGGATGCGCAAATTGGCTTCAGCGTCTTTCGTGTCAAGTTTATTGGCGACAACTACGGCGGGCTTGTAGGTGGTGGTTTCAAAAATGGAGTCCTCAATATCATCGAGGGTGACTTCGCCAGTAATTTTGATGATCGCATCGTTAATACGGTAGCTACGCAGCATCATCTCCACATCCTTCATGGTGGTACCAATAAGCTTGCCGATTAAAATAATACGAAGCGACGCCCCGGCGTGACGGCGGTCAATTTCCACCCGTCCATTAGGCCGGGTTACCAGTACCCGGCTCTTCTCCAACTCAGTCACCAAAAGCTCCAGTTGCTCCACTGGGTCCTGGCTGAGATCCACCATCAACAATACACCATCCGCATTGCGCGCCACCCCAAGTGTCACGGGTCCCCAAGCACGTCCATCGCCGCTACCCTCCATAACCGCAGGCGTCTCCACCAATTGAAACTGTACATCACCAAAATCCATAATGCCTGGCACCGGCTGACGTGTGGTAAACGCGGTTGGGCCAACAACCACGTTAGCTTTGGTGACCGCCTGCATTAAACAGCTTTTGCCCGCGTTGGTCATACCCAGAATCGCCATCTGCGCAGAACCTTCTTTTTCGACGAAAAGTTTTGGGCCTCCGCTACTCTTACCCGTGCCTTTGCGTTTCTTATCTTCAAGGTCATTTTTGATAAGTGCAATTTTACGTTTGATTTCACCGCGGAGTTTGAGGGTACCTTTGTGTTGTGGAACGTACTTTAGAAATTCCTGCATCTTCTCCATTCTCTCGCGGGGACTCTTGGCGTTTTCTATTTCTTCCCATTTATCGAGTGCGTCAGGCGGTAGATTAGTAGGCATATAAACTTCGCAATACATACACAAAAACCACTTTAAGAGTTTTCTGATTATTTTGGTAATGTTGCGAACTTTCCACTTTTCCTGATGGCAAAATGTTATATCCTGAGTATTTAGCGCTGATTGTAAAAATATACAAATAATTCGGAAGCATTGGAAGAACTGTCAATTGCTAATTATGCCCTGTAAGCTTACTGGCGGAGTCCTAAATGAACAAAAAACAATCGGAAAAGATGTTTGATAAATACACTCCTGTGCAGCTCCCGATTATTCAAAAAGCAAAAGTAGGGCGTAATGAACTCTGCCCTTGTGGTAGCGGAAAGAAATACAAGAAATGTTGTGCGATAATTCAAATTGGTGGAAGGGCGCAACTTTCGGACGATGAACGCGAGCTGTTTTATGAAATATGGCATAAACTCCTTGACTTCGTTAATAGAAAATGTAATATTATCAATATGTATATCGATCAAATTTGTCTAAATTATCATGATGACTTGCAACTTTGTAAAATTAGAGGAAAACTTTGGGAGGAACCAAATCTTATAGACGCGTTTCTGAAAGAGGTTCGCAGTCTTTCTGCTGATGAATGTGCCATTTTGCAATCATGGCGAACCGGTTTTATAAAGAGTGAATTCGTGTTGATGGGGTATATGTCAAAATATTCGGTGCTGATGTCGATACAAAGTGGCAAACCATGCAAACTCTATGGCGTTAAGGGTATAAATTCGTCTATTGCCGAGACTATGCACCAACAATTGCCTGTCATGCTCGAAACTGTGCTGTTGCCTTTTAAAGACAAAATAATTTATGATAGTTTTATGATCACCGATAATATCGAGTTTGGCGGAGAGGTGAAGAATATGTTTATGAAAGAATACGCAAAGGCGGAAAGAAAATTCGGAATCATCACACAATTGACTCCATAGTTCCATAATGCATCATTATTGGGGGATGTCTGCAGGTGCCCCCGCATTCGTTTAAATCTCATTGGTTTTATTTCTCATAGTTTTTTTCTTTCTTGTATGATCATCATGTGCAGAGGGTACAGAAGGCATATGAGGGATTGACGCAATTCTGACTTGGGTATTAACATATCAATCGCCACAGCAGACATGGTAAAGTATCCTTTTATTGCACAAGCACGGGATTTCATAGCTAAAAAAGAGTTGGAATTCAAAGACATCGCCGATGCACCCGCGATAAGGGAACGTGCAAAGCAAAGAATAATTGCCTCATTTCCCGGCCAAAATGTCACAGTGCCCCCTAGTAGAAATACCGAAATAGAGATTGCTTCCTATCCAACTGCCATTATTCTTGCTTCTGCAACCGAAGATTCATTACTAATCAAACGCTATGCACTTTACGAAGCAAAAATAATCAAAACGTATCTACAATCGGAAAAAACTCCCGAGATTGTTCCTGCGATTGCCAAGTCTTTCAAATGGCAAGTTCGAACTGATACATACGGAACTTGGATAAATTTTGCTAATTTTCTCAAAAACACCTCAAAGGGTCGATTAACTCAAGTTTCTAAGTGGAAACTTGGAAATCGCGCATTAGAAAAGGGTTGGGTGTTGGTAAGTTCTGAAGAACTATCACGGTTGTTGCAGGAAGAAGTTCAGGAAAGAATTGAAGAAAGCCTCGATAATAAGGTCGCTGCATTACCCAAAGAAATACAGGTCGATGTAGAGGAGTTAAAAGCGGAATTTTTGAAAGTAAAACCCCTGTTGGAAGAAAAGTTTGACATCGGACCCCGTGCAGAAGAAGGTGAATATCCTCCCTGTGTTACTGCACTTATTAATCGGGTTAAAAGTGGGGCGCATCTTTCGCACACAGAAAGAATAACCATGGTTACTTATCTACTTCACCAAGGGGCGAGTACTGATGCCATTGCCCGTTTGTTCTCAAAGGTATCTGACTTCAATGAAGAGAAGACAAAATATCAGATTGAAAACTTGGCCGGAAAAACTACTGGACAAGCCTATGTTACTTATAATTGTTCTACATTAAGAACACATGGCGTCTGTCTCAACACTACTGACCCAATATGTAGCAGAATACGAAATCCGCTGACATACCATAAAATTAAACAAGGTATACCTAAAAGAATCACCGCTAAGAACTAATCTCTGTTTTTCCCTTTGGTTGCATCAGCTGGCTTTCGTATTGATTCATAGCTTCGTTAGCGGCGTCAAACCATATCCCATAGTGGGGTTTTTTGGTTTCACCAAGAATTTTTCCGTTGTTAGCTACAAGCATTTCTACCGCATTAGTGAAAACCAGCATGTCTGCTTCTTGGATTCCATGAACATAATCTTCTCTTTTTACTTTTTTTAGTTCTATCTCATCGGCAATTATGAATATGTTTTTGTTAAGCCAGAAACCATGGTGATATTCGGTTAGACTTCGCCAGTCAAATTTTATCCTCATCAAACGGCGTATAGGCGTATCAATTTGAGGATGTATTTTTGTGACATAATCTTTTTCAACAGTTTTTTCATTTGCATCTAACCCATTAATATACTGATAAACAGAATCTTCTGTGAGTTCAGTTCCAAGTCTCTCAAAAAAGTTGTTCTCTAAATCTGTCCAAACAGCTGCATCCAGTCCTTTGCTTCTAACCCATTTTTCGATTGTTCCAATAATATCTGGAATGGTATTGCAGCGATATTTGCCATCAAAGCGTGAATAGAATCCTATGTTCCTCTCGGTTGTTCCTTCTCTGGTTGCCAGGGCCGAAACTGCTTCGTTCAAGTTAGAGAAATTAAATATATTCCATAGAGTTTGAATTTTGGGTGCTTTTTGATACAATACAAGCGTTAGCGGTGTTTTCTCTGACTTACGTGCAAATTCTATAGGCAATTTGGGGCCATCATAATTCCAAGAACCCTCGAGTTTTAAACCTCGGCAATTCCAATAAAGAGACCCCCAACATATCAAAGCAATTTTCAGATTATTCGCCCCTATAACTCACTTATCTTTATAGTTTTAAAAGGTCTTCTGTTTAGTCGAGCTCCATTTCGAGTTATCCTCCGCTAAATAGATCAGTAGCTGGCAAGCTCATGAGATAGCATATGTGTCTTGTATTTTTTTTGCTGGTTGGTTCTGTTTTGTTCAATCCTGAATTCTTCGCGTTTTTATAATGTACATGTGATCGGTTTGTTTATGTGCATTGTATCCCCTGGTGTATTTAGTGTTGGTTTGTTGTTTTTTGCGACCCATATCTTGTTGTTGTATGATGTAATTGTACATATACCCTGATGAAATTTGATAATGCACTTAACCCTGTGAAAATACAAATTTATAACCATAAACATAACGGAAAATAATTGACGTGTATGATTAAAAATAACGAATAACTTTCAGTGTATGGCGTAATCATTGTGAGAATTCAGATTCAATAAATCCATCCTTCGATGGTCTGTCTCTTAAATCTCAGTTGCTTCTTTGGTGTTGTTTGTGTTTGTCTTTGTGCAGTCACACATCTTTAAAGCGGTTTCTGTGTGTTTGTGTGTAGGCTTTTTTGGAGGTGAACTTGGTGGTTGAATGTGATGTATGTAAAGAGGCGTCTGAGGTAGAGGAGACATCAAATGTCAGTTTTAATATTAACGACCTTATTGGTCAAATCAGTGATTTCGTGGGCAACATCCGCGGGGTTGCCCGTGGCGGCGAACCCATGGGGATCAATTTGGAGGGCTTCAATATAGCCGTAAGCAAAGATAAAGGCAAATATGAGTTCGCTCTAAGATTGAATTTGGTGATTAAACCTAAAACATTGGTGGTGGTTCCGGGCACATAATTTCCCGTTAGGGCTCTAAAAATACCCCTTCTTAGTGTTCTTAGTGTTATATTTTCCTTATTCTGTGCATATTTTTTAGCCATGAACCCTGCTCCCACAAACCGAGTTGTCACAGGGGTAGAACAATCCTGTTTCTTCTATTTCTCTCTTAGATATAACCTCAATGTATGTACGCTGAACAGTTTTGTGTTTCCTCTTGGTGTTGCTGTAGTATTATTCTGCTGTTTGGGTGCGTTGTGGTTGTTAGTGTGCTCTGTATTAGTAAGCCTTTTAGCGTTAAAGTATTCTTCTATACAGAGAGGAGGCTGAGTGTTTGGATAAGAAATGCCAAGTATGCAAAAAACCCTTCACAACATTTGATGCCAAAGCAAAATACTGTAGTACCGCCTGCGCTAAAAAAGCCGGCAAAGCCAAATAGACATGCAACAGCGCATCAGCCAAGTTTTAGGTGTATCTTGTTTTTTGGGGCCCTTAGATACTACCTCTTTGCGGTGCGTCTGCTTTTCTATCCTGCCTAGGTGTCATTACAGAGGAAGGGCTGGTCTGTGGTACGTTTAACTGTAGTTTTTCTATCTGTGTATTTGTCGATTCAGGTTCTTGATATACCCGACCTTTTCATCCTCTAAAATGTCCTTGAAGTTGTTCCATTTGATTATTGCGTGGTGGTTTAACTTTTTGGGGTTTCCATCGCTGGATATTTTCCGGAGTTTTTCTTCATAGGCTTCTATGGGTGTTCACAGATTGCCAGTTGGCGTTAGCTTCCTTGGTTTAGTTGTAGTTGTAGAGTAGTGCCTTGACAAAGTTATATTAGGTCAGCTAGCAACAGTTAGCGGTAATCAAACTAATCTAACTTTGTTAACGTAGTAGCTTTTTTGTTTTAGTCTGGTTGTGTTCAATCAGCATGCTTTTATTTGAGGCACAAGAACTACTGTTAACGTAAACCTATTGCTAACTTAAGGTTGTATCTGTATGGTTGAACTCAGAGCGCAGGAACAGCAGCTTCTCACTGCCCTAAACAAACAAGATGGACCTGCAAGCGTAGAGCAGCTTGTCGAATCCTGTGGGTTTCCAGATGCTGCCGTTATGCGTAGCGCGCTTGCGCTTCAGGAAAAATACCTTCTCACCATACAAGCCGCAACTCAAAATATAATTAAACTCACTGCCGAAGGTACGTCCTATGTGCAGACTGGTTTACCGGAACGCAGATTGATTGTTGCAGTCGCGGAATTGGGCGGCAAGGCCAACTTGTCTGAGGTTGCCAAAAAAGCGGGGTTGGCGCCCCAGTTCATCCAGATAGCTCAAGGCTGGGTTATCCGCAAGAAATGGGCTTTCTATGATTCAAAAACTAACACCTTAACCCTCAATGACACTCTATTACATCAGATGGCAATTCCAGAAGGTTGCGACGAAACCCTGCTCAAGTTCATAGACAAAAAAGGTCCGGTATTGATTGATGACTTAAACGGCGAGTTCAAAGATGCCTCCGAGCAACTTAAAAAACGTAAGCTCGCCGTTATCGAAGCCAAAACTACCCGTATCCTTAAAATAACTCCCGAAGGCAAAAAAGTTGCCGTCGATGCCTCAAACGTCACACCCGAAGTAACCCAACTCACCCCTGAACTCATAATAACCGGCAAATGGCGGGAAGTTAAACTTCAAAAATACAATATCAAAGCTCCCGTTGCCAAAACTTGGGGCGGCAAAAAACATCCCTATCTCAGTTTCCTCGATGAAGTCCGTGCAAAACTTGTGCAGCTGGGGTTTCAGGAGATGACTGGTACCATGGTTGAAGCTAGTTTTTTCAACTTTGATGCTCTCTATGTACCCCAGGACCATCCTGCAAGGGATCCCAGTGACATATACTACATCAAAGATCCCCCATATGCCAGCTTAGAAACACACACTCAAGCTGTTGAGCAAGTGGCAAAAACCCATGAGAACGGCGGCTTAACCGGTAGTACTGGTTGGGGTTATAAATACAATTTTGAAGTTGCCCGCCGTCTGATTTTGCGCGGACACGGTACCTGTCTTAGTGCGCGAACGCTTGAAACCGGAAAATATGTGGTCCCTAGTCGTCATTTCAGCATCGCTCGTGTTTATCGTCCTGAAATCACTGACCGTACCCATCTTTCAGAATTTAACCAGGTGGAGGGTATTATAATTGATGAACGCCTGACCCTAAGGGACCTCTTAGGGGTCTTAGGCAAATTTGCGCTTGAAATCGCTGGGGCCGACAAGATCCGCTTCAAACCCGACTATTTCCCCTTCACTGAACCCAGTGTGGAGCTCTCAGCCTACAAGGAGGGTTATGGCTGGATTGAATTTGGCGGCTCGGGCATATTTCGTCCAGAAGTCCTTACCCCATTAGATGTTAGGGTGCCTGTTATTGCTTGGGGTTTGGGTGTTGATCGTCTCTATATGATGCGAAGTGGTATAAGTGATATCCGCATGATTTTTAGCCAAGATCTCGATTGGCTTAGGAGACAACGGGTGGTGAGCTAATAGATGCCTACAATCGATGTAAATTATGCTGAACTCGAACGTTTGCTCAGCATAACATTAGACGGTGATATGGAGAAACTTGATGACATCTTAGCCTATGTTAAAGCTGAGGTGAAAAGCTTTGATCCAAAAGAGGGTTTGCTTAGTATTGAAATGAAAGATACGGCTCGTGCTGATCTTTGGAGTGTAGAGGGCCTAACCCGTGCGTTACGCAGTTATACAGGGTTGCAAAAAGGTATCAAATCCTACGTTGCAGAAATTTCTGATGTTGAAGTCAATGTGGATGCCCGCCTATTTGGTATCCGTCCCTACATCGGTTGTGCCGTCATAAAAAATATCCATCTAAACGATGCCGCCATCAAAGATATTATGCATCTGCAGGATAAGCTTGATCATACGCATGGTCGAAGCCGGCGGCGAACCAGCATCGGCATTTATAACCTTGATCTCATCAAGCCGCCCATTGTGTATACGGCGGTTAAGCCGGGGGCTGTACAGTTTGTGCCGCTGGGGTTTGCTGAGCTGATGGGACTGGATGAAATTCTTGAGAAACACCCTAAAGGTCAAGAATATGGGCACATCGTTAAGCGCAACCTGCTTTATCCTATGCTCTATGATAGTGCAGGTAAGGTGCTCTCGTTTCCTCCTATAATCAACAGCAACGACTTGGGCAAAATCGTCGAGACCTCATGCAATCTCTTAGTCGAAGTCACGGGCACTCTCAACAAAACGGTGTTGAATACTCTAACCTTGGTTACTTCGGCGCTTATCGATCATGGCGGCAAAGCCTACAGCGTTACCATCAACTATCCCAAAGACGCTGGTTACACCGAGCAAACCTTGGTTACCCCAGACTTCAGCAACAGACGTTTCGAGCTGAGTGTGGCAGAAACTAACCGTCTCTTGGGCTTGAACTTATCCGCAGAAAAAATCATCGGTCTGCTGGACACCGCTGGTTTGGGCGTTGAAAAAGCCTCCGCCGAATACGTAACAGTGCTGGTTCCATGCTACCGCATAGATGTCATGCATCCAGTCGATATAATCGAAGATGTTGCTATCGCTTATGGCTACAACAATATCGTGCCGCTGTGGCGTGAGTTGCCCACAACAGGCAAAGCCAAAGCAGACCAGCACCCCATCGACATCGCCCGCGACTTGATGGTCGGCTTAGGCTACCAAGAAGTCCTCAACACCACCCTAACCAACTCCCAAACTCTCTTCCAAAAAATGAACCAGATGCCCAGTCACCTAATCGAGATATCCAACCCAAAAGTTATAACTATGACCTGTCTCCGCAACCAGTTGTTGCCCGGTCTCATGGAGTTCCTGAGCACCAACCAATCAGTAGAGTTCCCCCAAAAAATCTTTGAACTTGGCAAAGTTATCCTCCCTGACAAAGCAGAAGAGACCCAGACAAGCGATAAGGACTATCTCTCAGCAGTGACGACACATCCCAATGCGAATTTTAGCGAAATTAAGTCGATATTGGATTCGTTTATGGTTGCCTTTGGTGTTGAGTGGCAAATCCAAGAAGTAATGCATCCCAGCTTTATTGCTGGCCGGGCTGGAAAAATTCTTACAGAAGGCAAAGAAACCGGTATAATCGGCGAAATCAACCCTGGAGTGCTCGAAGCATGGAAACTCGAAAACCCAGTTGCGGCATTTGAACTGCATCTTCAGACTCTAATTGAAGACAAACAAAAAAAACAACAAAACTAGGCGAACAGCGGTTCAGGACTTAATCGGGTGCTTTCCTGTGATTTTAATACCTGATGAATATGGCGAGCGTGAGGTTAGGTATCCAGACGATTTTGCAGGGGCCTATATCGATGAGCCCAATAATTTGCATATCCTTTTAACTAAAAGCATGTATATGGAAACAGAATATGATTAGGGAAAATTAAGGGGTTATGATGCGGCTATAGTTTTTGAGATCGCCCGGTAGATATGTTGTATTTAATGCCTCCATTGGAATTAGAATAGCCACAACAACGGCTAGACCCGTTGCCAAGAAAGTGCCCTTAGAAGTGTATCTGGTTGGTGCCTGTATTGCATAGCAATCATAGCTATAACTGTAATAGTTGTCATTAAAACAGTAACTCGTTATGTGTAACCTAGCTTAAGTCAGAAAAAATGTCCAGCATCTTTGTCCGCTTAGGAACCGCACAAAAAACCTCCGCCCGAGTTAAAATTAAGACAGGTTCTTATTTTTTGGCGGGGATTGGGTTATAGCCTGCTTTTTAGTTTCAAGATTCTATTGGTTTGTGTCTTGGACAATTCGTTTGTTCTTGCTTCCAGTGCTTCTGTAAATGCTTTTTTATTGTTTGAATTAATACATATCGCCATCCGTTAGGCGTGTTGCGGGATTTCTTTTGCCCTGCAATTCGCAAAATGGTCAAGCAGAATGGGAAATGTTATTGTCTGATATTTGTCGTTTGCTTTACAAAGTTGGGCAAAAACGCTGATGCTGTTATCAACTGTAATTACGCTTCCCTTTTTGTAGGCCGCAACGATTTCAGACAAGCGGTTAAATATCACTTCGGGCTTAATCGGGGCTACATAAGCCAAAGCCATCATACTTCCCCAAACGATCCTGTTATTTTTATTTGACAATAATGTAATGAAATCATCTGCAAAATCTGCAATCAATTCCGGTTTTCTTTTTCCAATTTCATATAACACTTTAACACAGTCATTAGCCACGGCGGGTTCTTTTGATTTCAGCCCTTCAACAATTTCTTCAATTCCTTTCTTATCCATGCGGTCGCATAGTTTTTGTGCAAGTTCAATATTTGGGGTTTCATCGTTATGACCAAGGTTACACGCTAATTGCTCAAGCATTAGATACGCCCGGTTGATTTTAAGTAAAATGATTTTTCCATGCGGGTAGTTTTTTCATCATGGATAGTGCAGTGCTTTCGGCGGCTTCATGGGGCAATCCCTGTGTTTTGATGATAAAATTTATCAGGCTTTCTTTTTTTTCATCAAAAGTTTGTATTGTGCCATCTGATCTAGTGCAGTGTATGCAGTAGTCTTTGTTCTCGTCGTTCATTGCGAAATCGGCTGTGTTCTTCATGGGCATACCGCAGGCGATACAGTTTTTCATTTTCATTTCTCCAATTGGATGTGTTCATATGGCTGCATCATAAATAGATTTCTTTTTGAGCCAGATGCGTGGTTCATTGATGCAAGCGGGTAGAGTGGTGAGTTGCTGGAATGGTTCAAAGTGATGTTGCCAAAAACGGCTTAGATATTTACTAAATTTCCGTCTTTTTTTCTCTTTTTTTTATTATGTTAATTATGTCTGATTGCATTAATGTAAATCGTATGTGTTCGCAGTTGCTTGCATCGCAAACAGGGCAATAGATGCCTTTGGGTGTGATTTGTATGTCTGCGACTTGGTTCAGTTTTATATCTCTAATTTTGACTCCGTTATTGTTGTGATTTATCATGCTCAGGTGTGGGTCGTATTTTTGTAAAAATTGTCGTACTGCTTCTTTGACTATTTCAGCACGTGAAGTGAAACCGTGTTTACCTATCAGTTTGTCGATTTCTGTAGCGAATTCTTGTGGGACTCTTATTGTTGAGTACCCGTCTTTTCGCTCTTTTTCTGCCATACAAGTGCTTCCTTGCTTATCTCTTTTGAATCATGGATTAGTCACTTCTGTTTTTTAAAAGTTTATGTTGCAAAATTGAGTATTTTTGATTCAGTTGTGAGTCATGAGTGACTTTTATGAAGCCATGTAAAACGTATATATCGTTTCGCACGTCATCACATTTTGCCAAATGTATATAAGTTAAAACATCACTATTGATTCAAATGTGACTCATGTATGACCAAATACATCACTGTGAAACTTCCCGTATGCTATCGACAAGGAGTGGATAAACTAATTGAAACATATGGCTTCGCTAGCCGTGCAGACGTAGTCAAAAATGCGTTGCGTGAATTTTTCCAGAAATATCCCGAAACAAAAATTGCAATAGGGGCATAGTTATTGTCTGCTTCAAGCATTGCCCTAAGCTTGTCCTGTGCAATCCCTGAATTTCTAACACTGACTAAATTGCCTGCTCGTTGCCGTGTACGGTCGATAGCCCTGTTTGAGCATTATACCCCTGGATATTTGAGAGAAAGTAGCTAAACTAAGCAGAATACCTGCGATAGGTGCTTGTATGTACAAAATTAATGGTGACCAGTATGCGCGCACACATCATTAACTGACAACACCCGCAAACCACGAATCTCCATTTATCCATCAACAAGGTTTGGTGTAGTAGACATGGGCAAACAAGTCAAGTACTTTGACGTAACGAACATGACCCCCAAACAGCGGCGGGATCTATTCATTGAATGCATAAGCCAAACAGGTTTCACAGTTTTTATAAAAAACCAAACTGACAAACAAACCCACTTCATCTTTAAATACGAAAAATAAAATTAAACTTACTGCCCAACAAATCTAAACAACAACACTCTTATTTCACTTCTCTCATGTTTAATTTACAATAAATGAGCCTAATGTAAATGAACATTTGCTTGCTAACTGGGAAATCAGATCAGATGAATCTTGGATGGCTATATGATTTGAACTTTTTTATCCAGCGCAGCATACACGTTTTTCTCAATTACACGTTTTAATCCGCTAACTTTATCCACTGTTTCTTGATAAGAGTTGGTTTTGACGGTCTCATGAATTTCTACGCTGGTTTTACGCGTCCTGAGCTGATTTAGCTGTTCTTGATATTGAGCGAGATTACGGTTGGTTTCCTCTAGATCCGGGGACATCTGCACATGATCACGGGTTGATGCCATCTCTTTGCAACGCACCTGTAGATTATCCAAGAGGCCCTTGTGCAAAAATTCATTGATTGACTGCTCTGCCTTGCGTGCCTTATCCGGCTTAAGTCTAAGTGTATCCTTGGTCATCATACCCTCAAGTTTTTCAAGGATTTCTTTAAGCATAGGATAACCCTGTTGTTCTTGTGCCAGTGCGTCAAAGGGTGCATCTAAGTACTGATTGATTTTAACGAGTTCATCTGGGGTTATGCCTCCTCCACCGCCTGAAGTAGCCAGCGACTGCATCTTGATGAAGGGCTTTTGGAGATGCCGCAGATCATTTCTTAATTCGTTGCTTAGGTTCTCTATTTCTATGTTTACCGTATTGAGTTTGTCGATGGGTCCGCTGTTTCTTAGCTTGGCAATTTTCTGTTCTAACTCTGAGATTTCCTGCTCCAGAGGTACCCGTTCGTCGCGGATTTTGTCTCTGTCATCTTGGAGCGAGAGGAGTTGCTTCTCTATACCCTGTAGCTCATTTAACTGCAGGATTGCTTCCTCGAGTGTTTTGGTTTTTACATATTCCTTACGTATGTAGTCGTTTAAGGTATTGTGGATCTGTTTGGCTTTTTCATAAACAGCTAAAAATTTTCTTCGATCCATAATAAAAAACGGCGAGATGCGGGGAAACCAATTTTTTAGGTCTATGTCTGTTACGTGGAAAACTCTTTGGATTTCCTGAGTATAGCGGGTCATGGTGTCATAGGAGATCTGTTCAGGTGGGCTGAGTTTTTTTAAGCGGTCTAAAAAGATGCGGCTGAGTTTGTTTAAGGCTCGGGCGCGGTTGTAAACTTTCATGTTTTGGCGTTCGATTTCTTTGTTGCTGATGTCAAAGAGCTGTTTGCTTACCTCTGTAACCAGCTGAAGAGCGAGGTTCATATCGTCACGTAGCTTTTTAGCCTGAGTCTGTACGGGGGCTAGGGTTGCATTGGTTTGGTTTTCCAGCCATCGTTTAGCGTCATCAGACGATGTGAACTGGGCGACTGCTTCAGTCAACATACTTCACATATTGTATTTGTGCGTTTGAGGTTAATTTATTTAATCCCAAATCAACAGGCTTAAACCATAACATCTAATGGGGTTGTTGTTCTTTCACCAAATGAACCTTGCTATTGAACTACCCAACAAAGAAAAATGCGTGTTGGATAGCAGTTTTTAACTTCGGTTTACTTTTTGGATCTCCTGCAGAGGCTATATTCCATCAGATTTTTGATGGGGTTTTTAGTGCTTAAAATATTTGGTTTGAAATAATTTGCGAAGTGTTTTAGTTAAAATCGGCATTTTTAGGTTACTTGCTTCTCTGAATGGTTGTGTTGGGTTCGTTTTTGATAAGTGATGTGTTTTGATGTTGCTGATATATTTTCTCTTGTTAGTACAAACTTAAATCTTTTTTTACCTGGAAGATGATACAATAAATTGGCTTGTGTGAGAGGAGCGAGGAACCAAACGAAAGGGGAAGGTTGGTTTAAATCCCCGCTCCTCTCACAGCAGCCCATAGTCAGGTTTAGCTTTATAAGCCTTAGTCCCAAATTGTAACCTGTCTGAATGGGGAATGCGGGGTTAAACGCCTCAAATTTTGTGCCATTTAAGACATTATGTGTGAAATATGTTTTTTATGTTCTATATGGCGCTTATTTGCACAAATTATGAACATCGCAAGCAACCTAACACATGCTTTTTGAGCGCTGTCTTATTTGAACAGCGCGCGAGAGAGCGGCGGGAGACAATATATATTTAGCCAAATTACACACACTTTTTGGGTATAACTACTCTTAAATAAATAACAAACACATCGAACCATAAAGAACCAACAGCTTGGACACCAAATCTCCCTGCCCTTCTTTGTCGCCATAGCAATTGCACTAAACCCTTCTGTCACACATCTACTCTCATATCCCCTCGTACAATTCATATTATATCAAGCATGGAAATTCTCATAGTTGTAGCCTTTCTAATATCAGTCCGGTAGCCGATTAGCTGTATCCCTATTAAACGCCCGATGTTCTCTTAACTCTCTTTCCCAGCTATCCTCCGGGCTCTCTATACAAACTACTTGTTATCCTCTCTATGCAGGCTGGCATATACACTGCAATAGCAATCGGCAAAAAATCTCATCAACATACAATCCGCAAAATTCTCAATCCCCATTATCACTGATATACTTTCAAAATACCTTTTCTGATTCTCTAACGAGCCCACTTGGTCATTTTGCTTAGTTGACACCACAATACGCCGTAACACGCCTCTCTCATATCCGCACGTTATTTACCTGCTTATGATTTTTATAGCCTGCTATGATTAGGCTAACTTATTTTTGGGTACATAATCTTAAATGGGTGTGGATAGCTTAAATAACGGGGAACCGTTTGGACACCAAAAGGCTAACATTCATAATAATGATGGGTGCGCTTGGAAACAGTTTATTTCTTATAAGCTTGGCATTAGTTGGGTATATAGGCCAAAACATAGCGCTAGACTTCTCTTTGCTTGCGGTGTTCATAGCCGGTATCTATGCTGGTCCAAAAGCTGGTTTTGCTACAGGCTTAATTGCTGGAATAATTCCGGGAATCATGCTTGGTCCCGCAGGAAATGGGGCTTTTATAGCCTTACTCGCTCTGCCCCTCGGAAAAGGTCTCACGGGCTTAACCATTGGTTTACTTGTTGCAAACCTCAAATTAAACAACAGGCTACACAAGGCTTTACTATGCATACCTCTAGTATTACTCGCTTATGTGCCTGAAGGTCTATTTACCTATGTTTACCTCATTGCATTGCTTCCATTATTTTTAAACTCTGCACCAATGGCAAGTGTTATAGTAAACGGAATTATGATAAAAGCAATCATTGAAGTCGCAATAATGAGTCTTATAATGGCTTTTTTGCTAAGTAATAAAGCTGTCGACAATTTTATAGGCGCGTACTTTTACAGACCAAAAATAAAACCTGTTTAAAACCATGAGAAACATTTCATCCTCAGCGGAGAATTATCTTGTCTCAATATAGCGGCGTAATTTAAAACCTCTGTTTTTCAAGCTGGATTTTTAGTAGGATTCCGGCTTTTGGGACAAAACTATTTTGGGTTGACTCGAGGTGAACATTGTGGAGAAAGGCAATGGAGATAGGGGGTATGCACAACGCAAAAATACCCTAAAAGAGTGATAGCCATTCAAAGCAGGGGCAAATATTCGGAGCGCAAAAATCGTCAACATACTGCCTTCGATGTAGATTTCAATTTGTGTGTTCCAAAAAAGCCGTGGCCTTTGTTATGCGCGGTGTTGTTAGAATGTACCTCTTTTGATAACGTGATATCACTATGCTATGGATTCGACCAAGTCCTCACAAATGCTTTACGGCCTCTCTGCCAGCTATCTTCAACACAACCCTGTGTTATACGCCCCTGCCCATAGGCTGGATAATTGCACCGCGTGTTCAATAAGTACTTCCTCTAACCATACCAAGAAAGAAAACTATAGCTATAGAAAAATTAAAGCGGGTTAGAAGCCCAGGGCTTGGGCTAAAACCTGCGGGTTTATTTTTCCTGCCTTAAATGTTCTGCCTGTTTTGGCATTGTTTACCATGAGCAGGGCTGGAGCGAATAAGCCGCCGTCGATTTTGTAGAAGTCTTTGCCCGCGTCGAGGAAAATTTGTAGAAACGGTTTGCCATAGTCTTTTGAGTTAAGCGAGGGTGCATCATTGACTAGTTTTTGTAGTTTGGTTTCGTCGTCGTAGTCGACGGTTACGTAAACAGTTCCGCCATAGAGAATGACGTCGTTGGTTCGTGCCATGGCAACTTCAAAGTCGGGTCCCACGGGAGGTATTGGTGCATAACCTGTTGCGTAGCGGATGACTTTGGGATCTAGACCCAGTGTGTGGAGTTTATGGATGCCTACTTCGACAACTCTGCCTGCCACCTGTGTTAAACCAGCGACGCTGGCGGTTGGAGCAACAGCAACTATCAAGTTTGGCGCTGTTATGTTGCTGGCTTTGCAAACTTTTTCTACGAGCACATCTGAGGGCATTACATTGCTCTCAAGGACAATGACGGCTTTGTCACTTTGGTCTGTATATGCGATTTCTTCATAGGTTTCTTTAGGTTTTAATGCAATGGCACGAACCGGTCCTGAGCCGATGGCGATGTTGTCGCCGTCTTTGATACGCCAGCCTGCAAATTGACTGCCAAGCATGGCAACTGCGGGGTGGTCGGAGGTAACCGTTATGGATGGGAAAGATATGTCTCCATAACTTTTTATGCCCAATTGAACTTTTGCAACGCCGCCTAAACATAGCTCTGTTAAGAGTTTACCTGATGCAAATCCGCCTGGCGCATTGACGCCGGCATCGATGATGGTAGCTCCTGCACTGGATTTTGAAACGGTAACACCATACAATTCGGGGTTATCAAGGAATTTCTGTGCTTTCTGCCAAGCTAGTTGATTTACATTTAATGCTCTAACCATGAACAATTCACCTTACATCTTATGGGATAAAAATTTGGAATATTAAAGGTAACGCTACAGGTCGATTGTTGTGACATGTTTGAAGCATGTTTTAGCTGATGATGCATGCATAAACAGTAGGGATTTACGCGTGCCAGGATCATACTGGTTTTCTAAATACCCTTTATATAGGCAGGTCGTAGTGTTTGCATCAGGAGTTTGCAGAGTTGCAGCTGGAAGAGATGAAAAAAGAAATTGAAGCCCTAGTTATAGCTAAGGGGTTCTACAATAAACCCGAGGATATCCCAAAAAAGTTGTTGTTTGCCTTCATCGAACTCGGCGAAGCCAGCGATGCATGGAAGAAGGGACTGGATGAAGAAAAAATTGCAGAGGAACTCATCGATGTAATCTTTTATATCCTCGACACCAGCCGCCTCGCCTGCCCAAATATGAACATGGATGAAGTCTTTGCTAAAAAACTCGCAAAAAATATAGGTCGGCCTTTTCAGTACGGTGAAGGTCACCGTGTTAATCAGTCTCCATAATCTCAGCTTTAATTGGGTGTCACATGTGTGAGGTCTGTGGATTTTACTTATCCTACTAATGTTTGTTTTGAATGTAATGGGTGTGGTTTGTGTTGTGGTGATACTCCGCAGAAAAAACGGTGTATCCTGCTCTTGGACTCCGAGGTTAAAAAAATCTCGGCTGAGACTCATCTGTTGATTGACGATTTTGCCAAAGAAGTAGCCGACAGAACCCCCTATATTTATGAGATGAAGAAACCGTGGGGTAAGTGTTTTTTTCTCAAAAATAATTGTTGTAATATCTACGAGTTCCGGCCGCTTATCTGTCGGTTCTACCCTTTTGACTTGCGGTTCAATCCTGACCGCGGTATATATGTATTCAACTATACGCTTGAATGTCCTGCTATAAACAAGGGGGGTAAACTGATTGTGAAGCAGGATTTTGAGTTGCTGTTTTTGCTGGCTGAGGAGCGGTTGCCTTGCTAAAGTTGTCCTAGCACATCTGGTTGTTCGATGGTTATCCCGCAGTAGTGGCATTTAAGCAGTAGGGGTTCTTCTTGTTTAACATGGAATTTAGAGATGATCGGTTCTCCACTGTTGCTTACGCAGCTGGGATTGATGCATTTGACAATTCCTTCGATAATTTTGGGTAACTGAACTTCTCGTTTTTCTACCACCAGGTAATCATGGATTAGGTTGATGGAGGCCCGTGGAGCAACCAGTGCGATACGGTTGACTTCTTGAGGACTGAGCAGTTTTCCTTCGATTTTTACTATATCCTTGGCGCCGAAACGTTTGCTGGGTACATTAACTGCGATGGTCATGACCCGTTTTTCTTTGCCGGTTATTCCTAAAATTTTGACTACATCAAGTGCATAGCCGCCGCGGATATGGTCAATTACGGTGCCTTCTTTGATTTTGGAAACACGCAACTCCTTTTCACTCATGAGATTCCACACAGAAGGCTACTGCTTGGAGACAGATAAGATTTTACTTTAAAGTTAGGTGCGCAGATTAATGACAGTGGTGCCTGCAAATTTGTCAAAATATCGCAAAAATGTGGTGTTTTTTATGCGCCAGCCAAACAACAAATCAAAGGGCAGAAGCGGAAGAACTTTGCCAAAGTTGCGGACTGCTGCGTGATCGTAGCTCATTTTTTTGCCGTCAGTGCGGACGACTTTTAATCCGATGATGCGTTTGCCGAGACTTTGTCCGTTAAAACCCTCAAGTAGTGTTGAGTAGAGCCAGAGTAACCCGATGGTAATAAAGAGTGATCCGCTAACGCTGTTTGTTAAGAATGTCGCTATATCGGGCGAGATCAAGCTTGGGATAATTGTGATAGTCATCGTTATGGCGAGGATTAACCCGAGGTCGATGAGGAAAGCAAACATACGCTTTTGAAATGAGGCAAGTGGAAGCGAACTTGCTTTACCCTGCACGTCAGCGGCTTCTGCCCACCCTTCCACGTCATGGATGATGCGTACAGCGCTTTCTCCTGCGCGGCTGAGTTTGTATTTACTGCTCTGTGTTTGCTCTACAAACGGCGATAGCGCCCGAAGGTGAAAGCTGAGTTTTCCAGTGTCGACTTTGAGGAAGTTAAGTAGATCTGTGAAAGAGGCCTCTCCATTGTTACTTAAATAGAGAAGTATGTCTCTTCGCAGTGGATGTGAGAGTACTGAAAGAACTCTGGAAACGTTTTCTTGGTTTATTGCCATATTTAGACCATGCATTTACTAATTAATTATTGCTGATGCACGCATTTGATTATAGCCAAATTATTGATTTTCTCCCATATAAGTAACACCTAAAATCTCGATAAAATTTGGATAGTTTTAATAATGAAACCACATAAACATTTTTAAAACCATCAAGTCAGTTACTTTCTTTTACGATACATAGTACACACCGCTCGTATCATAGCGTATGAATTGAAAGCCAGACGTAACTACTAAGTTATCCTCCTCCTCAGCTGATAATAAAAACAATCTGTTAAAAGATTATGCGATTAGTACATGCTCTTGAAGATTATTTAAACATAAACAATAACTTAAGCTTGTGAGAGGGGATGAGAAGGGATAAATCTGGGAGAGTAAATACTGAGCAGGGTATTCCCCTCTCACAATATACTCCTTAAGCTGTTTAGTCTAATAATAGCTAGCTTAATCCGTATGCCACAGATAGGGGTGAGGTCAGTGAAAGTAAACTGATCTTCCAATTAAGTCCAATAAACACTCCCGAGGAAAAGGCATGAAATATCAAGATTACACCATAAAGTCAGTGATTGCATATGTCAAGCGCTGAAGTTGCTGTGCAGATATTTCGAAAATTAGAAAGTGAAGACTTCAGAATCCTCAACATAATCGAAGTGGCAATGGCAAAATGGGAATTCGTTCCCGTTGAACAAATTCACAAATATGCCAAGGTCCCGCTTGAACGTGTCGTATATGCATTAGACAAGCTTGACAAGCTGAACTTAATTTACCGGACACGCGGCGCTTACACCGGTTACACCTTGAACTATGCGGGGTACGACTGTTTAGCTATAAATGCTCTGGTAAAGGCTGAGATTATCGTCTCGTTTGGACAGATCTTGGGGGTGGGCAAAGAGGCTGACGTCTACGATGCACTGAGCCCTTCTGGGGAGCGTATAGCCATTAAATTCCACAGATTAGGCCGGATTAGTTTTAGGCAGACACGACGTAAACGAGGCTACATCCGTGAGCATTCGTCATGGTTGTTTCAGTCGCATTTGGCGGCGGAGAGGGAATTTCAAGCCATGAAGCTGGTGTATGAAGCTGGTGTTTCTGTGCCCCAGCCGCTTAGCCAGAACCGCCACGTTATCGCGATGGGGATGATTGAGGGCGGTGAACTCTCACGTTACAGAGACATCGGCGAAACCTCCGAGGTTCTGCAAGAAATTCTGTGCAACGTCAAAAAAGCATACATTAAAGCCAACATAATCCACGCTGACCTCAGTGAATACAATATTATTCTGCAACCTGACGGGCATATTTTAATAATCGATTGGCCACAGGCTGTTAAAACTGATCATAAAAACGCAATGGAGTTGCTCGAACGGGATTTAAAGAATGTGTTGGTTTTTTTCAGCCGTAAATTCAGCTTAGAACTAACTGTAACTGAAGCCTGCAGATATGTAATTGGGGAAGCTAAAAAGCTACCCCTTTAGTGCATGTTCGTATTTAACACGATATATAGTATGTTGTTTCCGCGTAGTAGCACATTACCATAGTTAGTCATGAGCTGTTCTTCTTTGCACTCCGTTGCGCCTTCTAGGAGCAGATTCATATGCCCGTCGCATTTAATCATTTTTCCCTTGTATTCATATCCGTTTTTGAGGACGACTTCAATGTTGCCGTGCAACTGTTTTATGAGAACATTTAGTGGTTTTTTACTTGGTTCCATCATTGACATTATGAATTCCCTGTCCATTCCTGTTGATATCTCAAGAACCACTCTTCAGATATAAAAGCCTTATGAAAACAAGAGCCTGCAAACGCTGTATTTTCCATTCTTCACTTAATTATTCTCTTGATTTCGCTCTCCATAGAATATCTGGTGCTTTTCAACTTTTATGATACTGGTTAAAAAATTTCTGACTTTAATAAAAATAAAAAAATGAAAAAATGTATTGATAAAAACTATATTTTCCTTAGCAACGACAGCAGGGCAACCACTAGAAAAGCTATGCCTGTCCACAACATGTTGCCGCCGGTTAGGAAATACACCAGTATAGCAACAAGGATGGCGGGGATAAGTATTAGGAAAAATTTAACGAGAACTATGATGACTAAGCCTATAATGACCAGGATTACCAAGATTGCCAGGATTGTTGTGTCTATGCCTGTGAATCCAAGCCTGTCCAGTACCGAGTAAACAACTGCTGCAAATAAAAGTGCTAAATCCACCTGTTTCTCTCCTCAGGAGAAAATATCTCCAGGTCGGTAATATGTTTTTGGGAAACAGGCACAACTCCGCCTACTGGGTAATGTTATTTCCATAAGGCTAAGTTTATGTGCAAACGGTGATATTGCCCATTAAGTCGGGCTCAACAGAATATTTGAGCACGGGGTCTGTTGTAGATAATCCATAGTTATAGGAAAGATTGGCCCGAGGAATCAACTTGGCATGAAATTGCCTATTAAGCCATCCTGCCCCGTAGCTTTGCAATAATTTCATCCTCTACCCATTTCTCGCCCTGAATGGTAAGTTTATAATCCGGTTTATTGGGGTCCGGTTTGAAGACTTGACCGCGTTTAGTCATTTCGTTGAGACGTGCTGGGACCATCACTTTTATGCCGCTGGATTCCAAAAGCTTTTGTACTTGTGCTGCAGTGTTTCGTCGATCATCAGAGGCATAGAGAATTAAGCCCACGGATTCATAATGGGTGAGGTTTTCTCTTGTCACGATAACGGGGCCTTCTGTGGTAGGTTCAATGATACCTCTTAGTTGTGCACCTGCTTGCGTTAAACGGTTAGACACAAAATCAGCGAGTGTTTCGACAAAATTCTCAGGAATACTCTCCATCATATCAAGAATTTCCTGCGGCGAGTCACCCTCGATTATAACTTCCCCGAAAAGGGTTTTGATGCGTGCTTCAATACGTTTCACTACAATGCCTCGTTTACGGTATATGCACGACAGTTTTTAGGATTTACGGCAAATCACTCGCTTTTGCTTATCCAATATCCCTTACCGTTATCTACATCCAAGGTGTGATTGCCAAAAAAGCCCTGTGCACCATACTCTACTCGTTGGGAAGGCTTCTTTTAACATGTTGGCTCATATTTTTGACACTTGACCTTCTCTACTATATCGCTGGATTGTAGAAGCTGGCGCAAATCAAGCTCCAACAGAGGTCTTGGGGGAAATCAAAGAGCTGGGTTGATGGGCTGGCGGCTTTTGTGGTTCAAAAAATCAAGCTTTGGGTCCTCAAGGCCCTTGATCGTGGCACACAGAGCGTTGTGGTTTGGGTGCTTGGCCATCGTAATATTGCAGTCTTCCAGCGGCTCTACAACAAAGTCAAACATCTAAAGAACTGGGTCTTCTACACCGATGACTGGGATGCATTTACCAAGGTGTTACCCAAAGAATGTCGAGAGTTTTCACGTATAGGAGATAGAGCCTTTTTTCATAACTTTGCCGCTTTTAACGTTTTTTCTCGCGAATAATTCTTGCATTTTACCATTAATTTCCGTCCGCTTGACCTCTCACAGAGGCTATTACGCTACAAATCTCTCTAAACGTGAACACTCTCAGAATGTCATGTTATTGGTAAATCTCACACGTGGTTATTGAGTGGGATACTGGTAATGTGTGTCATCATTGGGATGGTTTACGTGCCGAATCAAAGTAGTTTCTAAAAGCGACATCATGGTTGACACCTCTAAAGCTCTGGCAAGATAGCCACACCTGACATCTTTACTCAAAT
>JAIRTW010000017.1 GCA_031254875.1 Candidatus Bathycorpusculum termitum | reverse complement strand
TCCGATCTTACCAGCTATTCACGATGCAACAAAAGATGTGACTTTACCAGCTATTCACGATGCAACAAAAGATGTGACTTTACCAGCTATTCACGATGCAACAAAAGATGTGACTCTTGACCCCATGCTGTGTGAGGAACATAGCTTCGGCAATTAGTTACATCGTATAGTAAAAACCGGATGGGAGAGCACATATTTTGCTCTCTTTCTAAAACATCCTACAGACGGCATTTAACCGTCTTTCTTTTTTTGTAACTATTTGGCGTTTCGGTGTTTAGTGGGTGTTGTCTTTTCCGAAAATTATTTCCCCCTTTCGATATATATTGCTATTCGCGACACCGCCGTCCAATTTGCCTTGTTACTATACCCAGCCACACCTCAGCCATAACTTCCTCACAAACGCCATATTAGGGCCTTTAGATTTTTTATCCAAACCCGCTCACCCCTGAGCTTGATAACGATTCCACCAGCGATAAAACATATCGCGACTTATTTTAACAGAAGTACATATGTCAGTAACCGCAAAACCCTGTAGCTTTTTCTGAACAATCCACACCTTACTGCTCTAAATCTCTATCCAACTCTCTCCACTCTTGTCACTATATTGCGAAGCAAGAGTGTAAGGCATTTTCTAGATAGAACACGGTTGGTTGTTGGCTGTTGCTTTTTGAGGGCTGATTGGGCGTGACGTTACCGAATTTATGGTGAAATCGTGAATAGGAAGATAAACGCAAAAGAGGAAATAATTTTCGGAGAAGACAATGTTTAGCGGGTGTACTTAAAAATTGTGGCGTAGGATTATTAGGGGTCGTCTATCACAGCATGCTGCGGCACATAAGTGCACATACACTACACACAGTGTGTATCAATGTTGGTTTTAGTGTTTTTGCGTAGTCTGAAACGCACATAGATATGGGACGATAGCAACCACTTACTTCCTATTGACATCACTCTATAATGTATCCATAGTCACCCCTCCGATTTTTACAGCACGCCAATAAAACTTTACTTATGAGTGCTTTTTTAGATGTTAATGCATGACTCGACTCTGCTTAATTCACCAGTATCTTAATATTAGCGTATACTGCATGTGCGGTAACCAAAAATATTGCGTAGTTTTGGGAAAAGAACAAGTATTCGGAAGCGAGAAAAAAGTGAAAATTCAGGTTCTAGGTGCGGCTAGAGAAGTCGGCGGGTCATGTCTCTCAGTCGAAACAGATTCCGCCAAGATAGCCTTAGATTACGGTTCTAAACTCGACGAAACCCCCAAAGTCCTTCCCAAAGACTTCGATGCCGTGATCATCAGTCACGCTCATCTCGATCACACAGGTAATCTGTTGAGCCTTTGTAAAAATAACAACCCAACCATAGTGGGTTCAGATATAACGCGTGAGGTAACTGTTGATCTTCTCCATGATATGGTTAAAATCCAGCAGGAGAAAGGTAACCAAGAATATGATGATGGTCATGCTGAAAAAGTTCGTGACTGTTGGTGGAATCGTGACTCTGTTGCCCTTCCGGGTGTGAAGATTAATCTGCAACCTGCGGGTCATGTTGCTGGTGCAAAGATAACCAGTCTTGAAGCTGAAAACAAAAAAATCCTCTACACAGGTGATTTTTGTTTGCACAACACTGAGATTTTGCAGGGCTGTAAATTAGAGGTTTTGCCCAAAAAGCCCGATCTGCTTATAACTGAATCTACCTATGGCGGCAAGATTCGGCCTCCCCGTCACGAATTGCTTGATCAATTTTTAGAACAGATGCAAACTGTCATGGAGCGTCGCGGTAATATTTTAATTCCTACTTTTGCTTTTCATCGAAGTCAAGAAATGGCTAAACGTCTCGATACTGCTATCGAACGTGGAATTTTGCCGCGTTACCATGTTTATACTATCTCAAATTTGGCTCATCGCATAAATGGCTACTTTAATCAAAACAAGCAGCTCTTTACCAAAGAAATTAAGGCTCAAAAACAGCCTTTCAACTTCCGCTATGTCAAGCATCTCTATCGGACCAGCCAGATTGAATCGCCTGCAGTGGTCATTTGCACCTCGGGTTTTGGGCATGCTGGTGCAAGTCTTCGGTTGCTTACCGAGTGGGCTACAGATAAAGCCAATTGTATCCTTCTAACCTCTGGCTATCTGCCTCCTGATAGTCCTCTCAAACAAGCAAAAGAAGAAGGGCACTTCAAAACCCCTGACGACCAAGAAGACATCCATGTCAACGCCGAAGTTAAGCAAATCGAACTCTCAGGTCACGCCGACCAAACCGAACTTATCAAAACAATAACCAAACTCAAACCCAAACGTACCGTCTTGGTCCACGGCGACCTCGAACAAGCCGAACAACTCAGTGAACAAATCAAAAACCTAACTGATGTCTGCATCCCAACAGAAAACGAAACCATAGACCTATAATCTAAACACAAAAATAATTGTCTATCCACCTATTTTCCGTTAGGGTTTTAGCGGCGCATAATATAACAGACTCTCAACATGAAAATAACAACAACCAACACCCTATTTTCTATACAAACAAACAAGTAAATAGTTAAATTGAACCTTAACTTCCCAAATTTAAGTAATGTGTTTTGTTTATCGGCTTGTTTTTTAGCTGTTTTTGTCATTAGAGTCGTATTATGGCTTATTCAGGATTGAACCGTATTACTTATGTTAAGTAATATGTGGGTTTTTATAGAACGTCTTATAGCGGCTTCTACAGTAAAAAGAGACAAAAAATAAGGCGTTACATCTGAAAGCTATTACTTAAATCAGGCAGTTAGGGATTGAAATTAAATGTCTAAAACAAATGTTATGACAAATATTTTGCTATAAAATAAACAAAAAGGAAGGGGGCCGGGTGGCCATTTTGTTTAGAAGGTTCTTGTTAGATCGGTTTGTTGGTTTTTGTTGTTACCGCCGGGGTTGTCCACAGATATTGTTCCGCTGTAGCCTTTCCAGGCGTCGTCTTGGTAGAGTGCAACTTTTATGTCATAGACCTTAACGTATGTACCGTTGCTGTTGGTTGTTGTTTTTTCAGTTACGGTGTATATTGCCGTTGCACCGTTTTTACTGGGTGCCTTGGTTATTGTTGTTTCAAAGTTTGCGGGGGTGATATAGTTTTTGTTGTTCTTTAGGGTCACACCGTTGACTGTGAACTGGTTGATTTCACCGCCGTTGCCGTTGCCGTTGCCGTTGTTCCAACTCAAACCACTCAGAGTAAGTTTTTCAGTTTCTGTTCTTAGTTCTATTTCTTCGGTCTTGGTTGCTTTTTCTATAGTGAAGCTGGTGTGGGTGGTGTAGGTTTCAGTATTCCGGTTTGATAGAGGCTCAGATAGAGGCTGGATTAGGGGTTGGTAGGTTAGGTTGTTGATGTCATCGCGTAGTTCGGTTAGGAGATTGAGGTTGTAGATGTATTGGTATGCTTGGGGGTTGGCGGCTGTGGTGCTAAACTCTACGGTGCCCTCTACGTCAATTTGAGTACGTATGTAGAAGGGTTCGTTGGGTTTAACTTGGGTTATTGGGTTGCCTGAAGCATCCACAAAGGTTGCTGGTGCACTGTTTTGGGCAAACGCCAAGTTGAAGCGCATCTCAGATAGTATGATGCTTTTAATGTTGAAGGGACCGTAGTCAACATAGTTATCTGTGGCGTAGCCTGGGCCTTTGGTGCCTTGCAGGGTTAGGTTAGAGGTGTAGTCGGTGAGGATTTCATCGATGTTGTCATAGACGTAGTTGGCTATGTTTTTTATTTCGGCTTCGTTGAGGTTGTCAATAGTTTCAATTTCATAGTTGTGGTATATTCTCCAGATAGTGGTTTGGGTTAGTTGTTGGTAGCCGGCAAAGTCGGTGGTTTCCATCCAGTGGTAGGTGTTTGTGATGTAGGTAAGGGCGGCTTGGATTTGTTTGGCTTGGTTGCTTTGGAGGTAGTCTTCTATAGAGCTGGTTTTATAGGTGGCACCGTTGTAGCATGGGAGGTTCATGTCTAGACAGTAGGCATGGCTGACGTAGTCGCCTCCGTCGTTGTAGAGTTCGTATTTTGTTATGATTTCGTTGCGTCCGTCGAGACGGACGTTGTAGACTTCGCCATATCGTATGGTGTATTGGTTTTCTGCGGTTGTTGTGTGTATTAGGATTGCGAAGCATCCAACAATTAGTGTTAATATTATCATACTTGATATTGTACTTTTGGTTTTTGTTTTCATTACATTCACCTGTAGTTTTAAGTTTGTTGTTTTTGTTTGTTAAGCAAGATGTCGTTTTTTTCTATTTAAACGGGTATTTCAAATCGGGAATATGTTATCTGTCGACATAAACAATCATACATCTTATAGCGGTGTCCAAAACAACAACCAAAAACACAAAAAACCACTCAACCCATTGATACTGCCAAACAAACCCAGCCACCGTCATCAACTCCACGACAAAAACGGGCACATAACCCGACCTGCACCTCAAATCGCCAAACAAAATTCACCTAATAATTTTACAAACCCGTGCTCTGCTCTGCACCTCTGAAGGTGATGATAAAAATTGTTTGTGTGACAACTCTGCGTTTAATTGAACATCTTCACAATTCCAGCTCTGCACAATACGGTTACTGATCCACCAAACAACAATACGTTCTTACTTTTCATAGGGTCTTGAAAGATGCACAAACATTGGCTGATGCTGGATGATAAACAAGCGATGCTGGTGCTTGGCTGATGTGGATACTTCTGGTCATTTGTGGTGAATGGAGCCCTGCAAAGGGTTGCCTGGCGTTTTGTTGAAGTGTTTGGGCCTGAAAAAACCTGTCGGGGGTTTTTAAAGGTTTAAATGGGTGTTTCTTTATGCAATACCTGTAACACTTTTGCTTTAAGTGTGAGAAATTGCTTTTAAAAAGCAAAATTGCTGTAACTGAGCAATGTTTATATCGGCGTGTATCGTATACAGCGTTTGAACAAAACTCGAAAGGGGAAGAAATATGTTCAAAGCAAGTAATCAAAAAGAAGTTTCAACAAAACTCACCAAGGGTCTGCTTGACGTGATCGTCTTGCAACTCCTCAGTTTAGAAGCCATGCATGGCTACCAAATTATAATAAAACTCCGTAAAAATTTCGGTGTCTATTTTGGACCAAGTACCATCTATCCACTATTAAGTAACCTTGAAAAGAAGGGCTTCATAGGTAGCAAATGGGACATGTCCTTTGAACGTCCAAGAAAAATCTACCGCTTAACTACTGACGGACAAAGCGCCCTCAACTTCACCGGCGAATCACTCGCAATCATCTGCCGAAAAATAACCATCGACACAACCCCCAACCAAAACGCCACAAACATCCCCTGCTAAAAAACAAAACTAACACCCAAAACAAACCCTCCCATCTTGAAATTTACACCCACCCAAATGTATTATATAAGAACTTTTCCAACTTAGCCCTCTAACAGCTGTTCAGCGCTCAATACGTGATTCATTTGGGCATTTGAGCTTAAATATCGGCTAACTACTCCATGTTTACCCCCTGAAAGGTATCTCACAAGCAACACAGGCACACCTAAAGAGTGCACTCCGTTGTGTTTGGAGCGGGTGTGACGGTGGGGCGCTTTTTATGATTGTGTTTTGACTGTGTGTGTATTTATTATTGGTTGCTTTTCCAACAAAGTATTCGCTCTCTATCAACTCACTGCAACGCACACAAAATCTGTCGTTCGCTCTTTTATGAGTAAAATAAGCATCAACAATGCAATATTGCTTTGACCGCATTATAATTTAGTTTTGCTGTATTCGGGTGAATGTTAAATGGATTTGGGAATAAGGCGAAATATTCGGTTGAATTGACCAAAAAATGGCGTAATAGACGCGCTACAACAAAAGGTCCAGAAAACAACTAAAACACCCACCATAACTTATAATCCCGTCAAAGCCATATAGCAGATAGCAGACAATTATCAAGCAAATGCCCGTCTGAATTCCCCAAAATTTTAACCTATATACTCGCGTTCACAGTTTGGGGAAAAATGTGTTGAATTATTTATTAGGTTGTTGTGGGTTTTTTGGTTATTTGTACACTGATTTTCTTATTTTTCGAATATTTTTGGGCACAATTTAGTTTTTGGCTGTTTAGGTCAACTGCCGAATGTAAGTAAAGGGGGTTTATCAAAATTTCAAATAAATCACGTTTATGAATAAGTTAAGTTAAGCGATAAAAAAAGAAAAAGAGAGTTTGGGTTTAGTTGTTAGCTATTTTATGGGCGTTTCTTGAGTACTAAGATGATAACTGCGCCGACTACTGCGATTGCAATGATGATTGCCGCTGTTGATGCTGCAAAGTACATTTCTGTTGGTGGTAACAGGATTTGGGATTGTGCATCTGGTGTTGGTGCTACTGGGTCAACTGCGAATGCTGTTACTGCACTTGACGGATAGTATGAGTCGCTGCCTTCGAATGAGACGTAAACTGTGTATTGGCCATCGATGTCTGGCTTCCAGTTGAAGCTAAAAAAGCCATTTGTAGTGGTGGTGATGCCGATTTGTCTAAAGTTGTTGTTTACGTCAATCACTGAGATGGTGACGGGGACGCCTGTGACACTGCTTGGCTGTGGCTTTTGCATGTAGACATACTCCATCCAGTCGCCTTGATGTGCATCGGAGACTACTGGGACACCGTGTGGGAATCTTGCTGCCTGCTCATTTTGCTGAGTGCCTGCTGAGATATCTGTTACTGTACCTTTGATCATGACACTGCTACCGCTGGAAATCACATCGTTGGTTATATCCACTGACATTGAGCTTGGACCTTTGCCGTAGCAGTAGATTTGGCCGTCGTATGGGTTATAGACTGTGAGAAAGCCGTCGGCTATTGGAGCGCAAGCTCCGCTCATCATGTTACCCCATCCAAAGGTGCTCCAAATTTCTGTGCCGTCAGTGGCATTGATGCAACGTAACCGTGAGTCTTTGTATAGTGGAGTGTTAGGCGAGTGTTCGTTGCCGACTAGGTAGATTTTGCCGTCTGCGACTGATTCAACGAATGCGGGGTAGTGACCATAGGGCGTTACGAGTCCTGAAGAGGTGCTGTTGCCTGTTCCGCCGTTTCCAAATGTCCAAGACAATTGACCAGTGGTGATGTTGTAGCAGTAGAGTAAGCCGCTAAAGCCGCATGTGTATAGGTTGCCGTATTGGCAGAAGGGAGTGTACCAGATCATAAAATTCCAGTCAACTGATGGTGTTTCTGGAGGGTAGGATGGTCCCCACAGATATTGTCCGTTGGCCAAGTTGTAGCCATAGTTGGCGAAGGATTCTTTATCTGAGAAGACAAAGACGCCGTTGGCGGGGTCCCAAGCGGAGAGGAATCGAGTGTTATTACCGGGTGCCTGTGAATAAGATTGTGTCCATAGTACTTGGCCGCGTTTGCTTGGGTCTAAGCTGATGGCGGTGATGTTGGCTGGGTTTGTGGTTACGGTTGCGCCTGAGTCGCCGACGTGCCCTCCAAAGGTTCCCTGAACGCAAAGAAGCATGTTATCAACAGTGACCAGTGGGACTATACCCCTTGCGGCTGTGCCGATGTTCCAGCCGGTTCCTTTGAGGCTAACAGATACGTTCCAGTCATAACATGAGGTGAGACTTGCGTTTTCTGTACCGCTATACCATCCAACCGGATTTGAGCTAGTCTCATAGGGAATTGTACCAAAAACTTTAGAACTGTTCCATTGAGCCAAATACCAGCTGGGGTTGTTTGTTGTGCCATAGTTTGTCAAGATATATTTGAGGTATTCGCCTGAGGGACCTGCAACGTTAATTCCGCTGGGAACATTGGTGACATTCATGGAGGTTAGATAACCGGTGCGTGGGTCATATGTGCGCCAAACGGTGCCTTGATTATTGACGGTTGTGGTGGCAACTAGCAGGCCGTTAGGTAAAACTCCATGCTGGTTGGGGCCATCAAAGGTATAGAGATAGCCAAATGATGGAACCAATGATGTTCCGGTTGCGGAGGCGTTTATGCGCCAAAGCTCTTTGCCTGTGCGTAAGTCAACTGAAATATAGTCGCCGCCTGTGCCACTGTTACCCAAGGGTTCTTGATAAAACAGAGTCCCATGCATGATGATAGGATTGCCAAAACGTGGATTATATGATAAGCCTTGATAGTAGCCTTCGCCGGGTATTTGAGTATTGTTTCCGCCGACAACTCCGCCATACTGTAGCGGTTTAGTCCACATGATGTGGGCGCTGTTAGGTGCCGATCCATCTGTTTGTTGTCCACCGATGTAGGCTGTGCCTGCACCAATGATGTAGGGGGAACTCAGCCAGTTAGAGGCGATTGAATACCAGTAGGTGTTTTGTTCCTCTATTGGACGTGTCCAGTACTCAGTTGGAAGCGGGTAGCTGTCGATTGGATTGGGGATTTGGTCCTCGGTTACCGTTAGAGTTTTGGTTCGGTTGCTTGCAGTGAATATGTCGTCTTGATAGGTGCCGCTCCAAGTGTAAGTTTGCTGGGGATAGTTAAAAAAGAAGGTATAGTTGCCGACTTGAGTTGGGGTGTACTTGTAGAATTGTACGCCTGTGGAGTCATAGACTACTGGCCAGCTGTGTGTTTCTGTTTTTCCATCAGGTGCAGTAATGGTTAAGCTGTAGTTATGGCGTCGGATGTCATTGCCTAGTGTCGCGCCTGGAAGTGCAACATCTACCCACATGCATATAGTGACTGATTGGCCAACGCCTATGGGGTTAGGTGCAACACTCATGTAAGCGTATGAGTTGATGGTCCAGGTTGTCTGGTCGGTTGCTGTGTTGTGTGCATTTACTGTTGCTAATATTGAGCTTCCGATCGATACGACCAAAAGCAGAGCTATTAGTATAGCTGTGGTTTTTTTACTATTCATTTGTGTTATTTCCTCCTAAAGAAACAATAATGCTATCGCTTGTTTCAAAACCCAACTCGGAATTATCCATATTTAAAACTTTGGTAACTACGAACAATACATCATACAAAAATTATTTCAAAATTTTCAACACTACGACTACCTATACTTCAAATTACATCAACTGCACTTTATCTTGCTCATGGAAACATGGTGCAGAACAACTTTTTCTTAATCAATTACCATCGAAAAAGCTCCTGTGCTGTTTGTATAAGTGATGCATTCAAGCCTGTTCGTGCAGTGTAAAATTATCACATAAAAACGTGACAAATAACTGAACAAACAGTAACTAATTACGCCATGTAGTTGCACGCTTGCTGGCATAAAACTGTCTGATGCATCTTTATAAACGTCCACAATAATAGTGAAATACGGCTTCAGCTAATCCGGAAGGATAAGCATATGATCGATACAGAGGGCTTAACCAAAAAATTTGGGGACCTAACAGCCGTAGACGATCTAACGTTGCATATTGATGATGGAGAAATTTTCGGTTTTTTAGGTCCCAATGGTGCAGGAAAAACCACCACTATCCGCATGCT
This sequence comes from Candidatus Bathycorpusculum termitum, assembly GCA_031254875.1. Lineage (GTDB taxonomy): Archaea > Thermoproteota > Bathyarchaeia > Bathyarchaeales > Bathycorpusculaceae > Bathycorpusculum > Bathycorpusculum termitum. Next base: position 12,373 of record JAIRTW010000017.1, on the reverse strand, counting down.
TTGTTGTCTTATATCTAAAACCAGTGGAACTGCAACAATCAGCGGTTATGAGATAGGTAACAAGGCGGATTCGTTGAAAATCAGAAAACTCATCGGACTTGTTCCCGATAACGTTGGGCTCTCCGAGCATCTCACAGCCTATGATAACTTGGACTTTTTCGGGAAAATCTATGACTGCACTGCAGGTCAGCGAAAAGACAACATTAAACGACTCCTTGAGATGCTGGGGCTTTGGGAGAAAAGAAACGTTCTGGCGGGGGCTTACTCAAAAGGTATGAAGCAGAAACTAGTTATTGCACGAGCGCTTATACATGATCCACAAATTCTAATTTTGGACGAACCCACTGCAAACTTGGACCCCGAGGCTTCGAAAACCGTTAGAGAATTCATTCTACAGCTCAAAAGTGAGAAAAAAACGATTTTTCTCAACACACACAACCTTGATGAGGCTCAACGAATCTGCGACCGTGTGGGGATAATGAATACCCAGCTCAAGGCCATCGGCAAACCTCAAGATTTGGCGAAAACAGTTAACGGAAGAAGGACCGTCATCACCATAGAGCAAGTGAGCAACGCAGTTATAGCGGCCCTCAAAAAGCTGTCTCTCAAGAATCTGACTGCAGACAGCAACACCTTAACCTTCAATGTGGCTGATCCGGACAAAGAAAACTGGCCCGCAGTTGAAGCTATAGTTCAAGCCGGCGGACACATTCGAACAGTCAACGTAGTAGGCTCAGACCTCGAGGGCACTTACCTTAAACTTGTGAGGAGTGAAGCATGAGATTCTCTAAAGCATGGCTTGTAGCAACCCGAGACTTCAAAGTATTCCGCAAACAAAAAAACATCTGGTACCCCATCATTGTCTTTCCAATCATAATCGCGGTTCTTTTTCCAGTAGTGCTCAATTATGCCCAAACACGAAATGAGGGCCTCCCAGCAGAGACTCTTTTGGACCTAATGAATTCGTTCTCTTTGTTCTTCATCATTGGCGCAGCCTTCATTCCCCTAAGTATTGCTTCATACAGCATAGTCGGCGAGAAAGTAGAGAAAAGTCTAGAGCCGCTTCTGGCGACGCCTCTTACAGATGGCGAAATCTTGCTTGGAAAAGCACTCTCTGCTTTGTTACCAACGTTGGTTGTGATGTATGCGGTGTCAGCAGTCTATATGTTTGGCATGGACCAAGTGACTTTTGGTAAGCTGGGCTACTACTATTATCCAAATTGGACTCTTGGCACGTTGTTGCTGGTTCTGTTGCCGGCGGCAGTTGCCTTAAGCATTATGTTTAGCATAATTGTCTCCTCAAAAGTGAATGACGTGCGTAGCGCAACCAGCTATGGAGCTCTCATATTCTTCCCCTTCATAGGTATATACCTAGCAAGCACAACACATATCATAACTATAGACATAAACAATCTGCTGATAATCGCAGGGATTCTCTTAGCGGCCGATGTGGCGCTGTTCTTCTTAAGCACAGCGACCTTCCGTAGAGAAGAGATACTGACAAAGTGGAAGTAGCAAAGTTGGAAGCGACGCTGGAGGAGGTGGAAAAGTGAACTGGTATATAAAGTGGAGACTTCTCATCGGGGGACCCATACTAATTGCCTTAGGGCTTGTGCTTTATTTTATAAGAGGCACTACTCCCGCACTGGTGTTACCTGTCCTTGGAGTAGTATTGATCATCGCCGGCATCATTTACAAACCTAAAAAGAAAACTAAAATCACCCCCTAAAGGGCTCAGCAGTTATTTTTGTCTCATTCTCAGTTCTAAAATCCTAATCTCCGCAAAATTTAGGTACTACAAGAGTAAGTCTTTATTTATTTCCTAAATGTTGGCTCTTAATTGTAAAATAACCGTTATTCGTCGATTTTCCGTAATCCTTAGTAGTACCTAAGTTAGGCACTACAATCGCACAACAACCACTTCATAAAAAACCATTAATTGCGGGTTTTTTTACAATTAGAGACCATTTTGCAGAATTTAAAAAATAGTTAACAAAGTAGTACCTAAAAACTGCGGAGTTTAGGAAAATCTTGTAGGATCAAGCTTGGCAAAAAACTATCAAGGATAAGGTGTTGCTGGCACACATATTAGTCCACAGTGTGGTTTGTTGAGTTCTTGCGGCTTTAATTATTCTGCTTCGATACGGAAACCAGCGGTAAACCTGCTTTTTGAGTCGTTTGGTGAGGGTTGCGTTTATTTGTTGGTTTAGGGTGTTGGGTTTTTGTGGGTAAGGCTGAGACTTTTCGAATTTGTTCTGGTTTCTGGGTATTGCGGCGTGATTTAGCGTATGCATGCCCTAAGGATCGTCTAGTTTGTTGTATGCTGATAAATCCTTCGTTTTAGCGCTAAAGTGCTAATTACACAAAAGTACTTAACGGGTAAAGAAGAGTAGAGGTTTTTAGCGGCTTCGTTCGAATGTTCGGTCGTGTTCTTTTGCGGCTTCGATTGTTCGTTCGCGTTCTTTGACTTGTTTGCGGATGGTTGTGAGGATGTGGGCTTGATATGGGGGCAGATTATTGATAACTTTTTCAAAGCTATAGTCTGTGATAACGTTGAGGCGGCGGTCGATTTGTTCACGTAGTAATTTTTCGCGGACGGATTCGGGCGGTTTGTGCATTTGTGCTAATAATTGGGTGATTTGTTCATGGTCGGGGCGGGTTTCGTTGAGGAGTTTTTGGGGTGATACGCTAGCAATTTTCAATACGTCTGTATAGTCGCTATTAATGACTATGGATATGTCTCATCAATGCAAATTGACGCAGTCCATGTATACAACTAAACCTTGGAGAGATAAAATTAGATAAACAGCCTCAAACGGAAATGCAGTGGTATTCACACCACTTTTTTATATTACGGAATTAATTTAAGCACCGCCTTAGTGCATCAAATGGCGGAATGAGAAATGACTGCTAACAACAATAAATGGGCGGCTGCTAAATCAAATATGGCAAATCTGATTGCGAGTCTTTTCATACTCTTTGGCTCCCTAATTGTTTTTGCTGTGTTACGTGCAAATCTAACGAACGGTTTCATTGATTTCGGGACTTTTATAATAGGCGTTGAAATGCAATTAATAGGTTTAGGACTAATAATAATATGCAAATGGAACCCCAAACAGGAACATGGCGGCTCTAGTTAGCACCTCTAAATTTTATGAATATTTCTATAAAATCATTGACAGCTTTGTTGTTTATAACGTGAGATTCATTTACACGCTTTTTTGCGTAACTATTCTTAAATAAGTGATGAGAATACTGGCCTAATCATAAGTTAAAATGTCTCAACGGCTTCGGTCGTGTGTGCGGTTGCGTTTCATTTCGGATTCGATGAGGCGTTGTTGTTCTTTGGCTTGTTCGCGGAGGGTTGTTAAGATGCGGGCTTGATATGGGGGGAGATTGTCGATGGCTTTTTGGAAGTTTGTGTCATTGATTGTATTGAGTTGATGTTCGATGCGGTCACGGAGTTGTTGGTCGCGGATGGATTCGGGCGGGTGGCGTGTTTGTTCCAATCGTTGGGTGATTTGTTGTTGGTCGCGGATGGTTTGGGGCGGGTGATGTGTTTGTTGCAATAGTTGGGCGATTTGTTGTTGGTCGCGGATGGATTCGGGCGGGTGGCGTGTTTGTTCTAATAATTGGGTGATTTGTTCGCGGTCGGGATGGGTTTCGTTGAGGAGTTTTTGGGTGTGGTAGGCTAATTCTAGGGTTGCTTGTTTTTTCCTGATTGCTTCTACGAGGATTTGTTTTGTGGCTAGTTCGTCTTGTTTTGTGCGGATTTCATTTTGTAGGCGATTTAGTTCGGCGGGGGCTTGGGCGGGGTCGATATGGAAACGGTTGCGGAAAAAGCTTTGTGCCTGCTCTAAATTTTGGGTTGCTTTGGCGATTTGCGCGTCGGCTTCTTTCTTTTTCTTCAAATCCAACAGGCGTAAGTTTCGCCGGGATTCTTGTAATTGCTCAAGTCTGCATTGCAAGGCTGTAATGTTTTCGGCGTGTTCGTCCATGAGCTCGGCGCGGTATTCTAAGGGCGGGAGTTCAAGTTTATCCTTGTTATGCTGTGCTATCAGCGTGATTTTTTCTGTTTCCAGTTCTATGTATTTTTCTTTTAATGCCTTCATACGTTCGGCTATTTTTTCGGCAGTGTTTTGCTGTTCCCGCATTTTTTCTATGTGTTGCGCGGCTTTTTCGGCTTTGAGTTGTTTCTCTAATGTTGATACATAGGGCGGTTCATTATGGGGTTCAATTGGTTTTTCCATGTGTTGCGCTGTTTTTTGGATTTCGCGTATTTTTTGTAATTCTTTTTCGAGTTGTATTTCTTTTGCATTTTGACGCAATTCTTCCGTGTCTTGCTCGGCCTTTTCCGTTTTAAGCTGCCCTTCTTCTTTTAGGGCGGCGCGTCGTTCGTTGCGGCGTTGGACTTCGCGGTTATGGTTGCCTTTCTCGGTTTTTATGCCCTTGCGCTCCAGTGCCGATGCTTCGTAGCCCAAGTGTATCATGGGTTCGCGGTCGATGCCCTGTTCTTTATACGAGCGGTGGTCGATACGTTCCTCAAGCCCTTTGTGCTCAAACATACGGTTGTTGACCTCCGCCCAGTTTTTGCGCCACTCTAAAAATACGCTGTTCTCGTTCCACGTAGTGTTTTTCAACCGGAAGCCGTCAGGCGTAACATCCCGAAAAGTCAACATTATGTGGGCGTGGGGATCCCCGTCCTTTTTATCATGTATGGCAAAGTCGGCGCACATGCCTTTGTCAACAAAGTTTTCCTTTACATATTCGCGTAAAACCTCGATTTGTTCCTGTAAATCAAATTCCCGTTGCAGACCAACGATAAATTCCCGCGCAAGCTGTGCGTCTTTGCGTCTTTCGCGTTTTTCTACCGCGTTCCAAAGGTTTCGCGGTCTTTGTACTCGGGCGGCGCGTTTGGGGGCAGCATAATTTCGCTGTGCCGAACGCCACCCTTTCGCGTGTAATCGTGGACGATTTCGCCGTCCTCATCACGTAGTTCATCGCCTGAGCGGTACGCCGCCGCGCCCACTGACTGGGAACGTAATTTTTCCCCCGCACGGTACGCCGCCGCGCCGACCGAGGAGCGCCCGAGCTCCTGCCAATGATGTTGCCGTCAAAATAGTAAATCGGCAGGCGGCTACACCCCGATGAAAATTTCTATTTGTGTGTTAGAATAAAGCCGATAAGTTCTGATTATCCCCGGTGTGGTCAGAATGTATCTCTTTCGGTAACCGCGGTATTGGCTCTGCTAAAGTTACAGTCAGATGTCATATTTGCCTCTGCAATGTTGCCAGCTCTCACTCCTGCCGCTTATCAGCGCTTTAAGTGATTCTCCTTTGGATGCACTTCACTGTTTTTCCTGTTGGCTGGTGAGAGGCTGTCGATATGGGGAACTGTAGATCGCATAAATCGCCTTCAGAAGTTGATTGATTCATGGGTTGTGGCGGTGTATAAAAAGTTAACTTGTCAGGATCGTTTAGAGGGGAACTGCCTTCATCTGATGGAGGAGGATAAATGGATTCGGTGGAAGAGAAAGAATGGTGTAGACGTGTGATTCATATGTTGTATGTCAATAAAACTTGCTTCAATGTTTATATATTATAAAATACTGGCGTGTGCAAAAAATGTGATAAACATGGAGACTGCATATGAAAAGTAAAATATTTACAAAATTATTGGTGATGATGTTATTTGTAAATTTAGTTGTAAGTTCAGTGCCGTTAGTGGCGATGGCAGGGGGCGATACGACTACAAATCAAGACAATGTACATGAAACCACGATACATAATGGCCATAAAATTGACCCCGGATTTGAACTGTTTAAAAGCGAAGCAACACGATTAACGGCAAATGACCCAAGAGATAACTTTTTTGGAAGTATGATATTTGCTGTGGACGACCCATATATGCAAGTTGATGGTGTGAATAAGGCGATTGACCCCAAATGCGAAACAAGCCCCGTTGTAATTGATGGTCAGCTATTTCTTCCGATAAACTCGATTATTGAAAAAATTGGCGGAGCTGTTTTCTTTGATGCCGATCAGCAAAGCGTCATTATTAATGCCGATGATCGAGTGATTGAACTACATATAGGCTATAATGAAATATTAGTTAATGGCGAGCTGATGCCGCTTGATGATGCTCCTCTGATTATCAATAACACCCTTATGGTGTCTGTTGATGTGATCGAAAGTCTCTACTTTGAGTGCCAGCGTATACTGGAAGTTAAAATAGAACACGTGATTTTAACAAGGCTTTATCAAACAAAGCGTTTGATTGTTAGCACAGCGTCTGAAATGGACTTTTCCAATTTAGACACTGTTGAAATAATTAAAGGTCCAGATAATTTTGTGGTTCTACAATTCGCAACAATACGTGAAGCCAAAGAGGCTCACAGCCAACTAGATGGGTTGTCTAATGTAATTTTACTTGCGCCTGATGTGTATATGCCTGAAATTGCGCCCGATGCATATATGCCTGAAAATGTTGATAGTGGCGTAGCAAAAGAATTACTTATCATGCCTGCCGGGGCGAATTTAGGCGGATCTACCCGATATGATACCAGTGGATTTGCCCGAATAAATGTGCCTTTAATAGGCATGGTTAATACAGGCACCGGTACGGCTCTTCTATACATAAGTTGTGCAGATTTATGCGGCGTATCAACCTCTGTATTTGTAGCTACAATCGGTTTAGTGGCTGGAGGGCCTATGGGTGCGCTTGTAGTAGCTCTTGGTCATAGCACGTTGCAAGCTCAATGTAAGGGCTTTGGTATAATAATACCAATTTACTGCGTAGCATGGGTTCCTGTTGCCCCTGGACTTTGGGATGTTAGAGCGCAGGAGGATGATAGACCGTGGAGAACCATCACCTGGAATGCAAACGGGGGTTCAGTTACGCCTGAAGCTAGACGGGTAAGAGCCAGCACTTCAATTGGCGAATTGCCTTCTGGTGCAGGCATAAACCGGGGGTTAAGTTTTAATGGTTGGTATACGGCACCAACTGGAGGCACTCTTCTTTCTCAATCTAGCATAATGCCCAACTATGACGTTACTTATTACGCCAGATGGGTTAGCGAACCGCTTGAACGTGAATTTACTCAAATCCTTTACGGCTCTTCTTTTGATTATCATAAAGAACTTGCAATAATGAGTGTGGATTTATCAAATGCTGCATATGACGTTTCTGCTATAAAACACGAATTGGAACAGTATAAATTTGCCAATATAGTGCAGAAAAATTATGATGATGCGGGTTTTAATTGGAAATTTGATAACGTTGCACATACATTTGGCCGGCGAGATATTAACGGTTTTACGATAGTGGTGATAACCATAAGAGGAACCGCAGAAACTGACGAATGGGTAAGCAACTTTATGTTTCCTAATATAGGCGGTCAATACCAACATCCGGGCTTTACAAGAACAATGGAAAAAGTGTACGAAAATTTAAAAGCATATATGGGCGGCGTTTTGCCAACAGATGGCAACACGAAATACCTGATTACCGGTCATAGCCGTGGTGCGGCAGTGGCGAATCTTTTATCCGTCCAATTATCAAGAGACGGTGTAGCACAAAGCGATGTTTTTAATTATAACTTTGCCGTTCCTGATGTCGCTGTAAGATGGATAGGTTCATGGCCCAGTCACGATAACATTTTCAACATATGTAATGAAAATGACATAGTTACCCGGTTTCCTGGCTCTGCCGGAAACATTATCACTGTGCCTTTAGGGTATGGTTGGGGAAAATTTGGCAGAACCTTATGGTGGAACGGCCCCCGGTGGGAGCAAGTTGGTTTTGTGAGGGCACACGAGGTAAGTCTTTATTCGCAACGGGTAAACGAGTACATGCCTCCGGGTGCGGGTTTGAGTAATGTTAGAAAATTCATGGCATTCATAACAGCATTTAAGTGCCCAGTGGATATACAAGTTTATGACAACAACGGCATACATGTAGCATCAATTGAAAACAATGAAATAACCTATTATAATTCAACTCTTGATAAATTACAAATATTCATTTATGGAGATACAAAAAATATTATATTTCTAGATAATATGGAATATACCTTGCATATTAATGGCGCTGACACGGGAACATTGATTTATACAGCCGCTGTTGCAGAGGTTACAGATGATGTTACTGCTGTTGAAATTACCCCAGATGGTTTTCATTTTGAAATAGTGGATACTCTGGTTGAGATAATTGAACAAAAAATTTTCTCTGATGTGGAGATATACGATGGCAAGCAGATGATAAGTATCATTGACAGTAATGCTGATGTGTCTGATGTAAAGTTGATATTGCATATTGACGGTGTGAATGTCGGCGAAGTCTTGGAGAACGGAAACGAGCAGATGTATGAATACCTGGTGAGCTTTGTCGATTGGAATGGGGATGTGCTTTGCGAACAGGTTGTTAAACATTTCAATTATCCAAAAGCTCCAACTGATCCTGAAAGATACGGCTATATTTTCATCGGTTGGGACACGAATTTCAACTATCCCAACTACATACGCGAAAATAAAACCATAACAGCCCTCTATGAGATCAACGACTATACCATAACTCCAACAATTCATGTGACCAACGCAACGCGTACAGCTGGTGAAGAAATACCCCTCACCATTTCACTAGAAAACAACCCCGGAATCGCATCCTACTCTATAACCATGCACTACCCAAACACACTTACTTACGTTTCTGTAACTTCAGGTGACATCATTACCTCAAACTTTTATGCAATAACTGACACTGCAGATCAAGTTACTGTAACTGCAACCTCTCCGATGGGCACCGACGTATCAACGGGCACGGTCTTGTTTACCCTCACCTTCAAAATCAACAATGATTTAGATGACTGCATCATTGACGACCTAAACCTTGGCTATTATAACATAAACCTTGACGGCATCGAACACAACACAAAACTATACCCCTACCCCATCGTTACGCAACCTGAAATCACGGTCAAAAAAATAACCTACGGTGATGTCAACAGAGATGGCACTATTAACATGCTTGATGTTACACGTCTGCTACGCTATATTTGGAATATTGACCGCTCACCCGACAGTTTTTCAGTGGTAAACGCTAATGTTAACGGTGATGAAAATGGTACTATTAACATGCTTGATGTTACACGTCTGCTACGCTATATCTGGAATATCGACAAAAGCCCCCTTGGACCAAAGATGGAACCGCTTAGTATTCAAAGAGCCCTGTTTGCCACATATAGTAGCCTAACGGATCCGCTTGTTAGTGTATCTAGTGCTTCTGGTTATGTGGGTGATGAGGTGACTTTGATGGTGTCACTGGAAAATAATCCCGGAATTGCGTCTTACTACCTAACCATGCAGTATCCAGACACGCTTAGCTATGTTACCGCGGCTCCGGGTGATATTCTTACCTCAAACTTTTATACAATGACTAACACTGCGGGTCAGGTTACTGTAACTGCAACCTCTCCGATGGGCACCGACGTATCAACGGGCACGGTCTTGTTTACCCTCACCTTCAAAATCAAAGAGGGCGCATCTGCTGGTGTTATTGATGGGTTACGGCTTGATTATTTCACTGCGGGGCTTGAGGGTATTGAGCACAACGCAAAACTTGAATACTACAAGATTAACCAAGGCACAATAACCGTAGAAACTGTGGAGACTGTGACTTATACAGTAACCTATAATGCAAACGGCGGTACAAACACACCCTTTGATTCTAACAGTCCTTACCCTGCGGGTATTCAAGTTACTGTTCTTGGGCAGGGTAGTATGATAAGAGACAGTTTTACTTTTAATGGCTGGGCAGCTAATAGTACCACAGGTATGACCTATCAGCCAAGCCAACCTTTCACTATAGCAGGTAATACTGTGTTTTATGCGGTATGGACAGAAAACCCCACTTATTTGGTGTCTTATGATGCTAATGGTGGTTTGGGTGCTCCAACGGGGGGTCAATATGAGCAGGGTGTTGCCGTAGTAGTATCAAGTGTCACGCCGACAAGGCCGGGTTATACCTTTGCGGGTTGGTTCTACAACGGGGTCACATACACCGCTGGTCAAACGTTTAGGGTGCCAGTGGCGGGTGTAACTTTAACTGCCCAGTGGGTGCAAAATCCACTAACTTATACTGTAACCTACAATGCAAACGGTGGCACAGACGCGCCAGCAAGCAGTCAACACGCACAAGGAACTACCGTAACAGTACCTTCTGGTGTACCAACAAGATCCGATTATACATTCAACAGCTGGCTCTACAGCGGCAATACCTACACAAATGGTCAAACATTCACAATGCCCGCAAACAACCTTGAACTCACAGCACAGTGGACACAAAACCCAACAACCTACAAAGTATCTTATGATGCTAATGGTGGTTTGGGTGCTCCAACTGATAGTAATCTGTATGCTCAGGGTACCTCAGTAACAGTGTCTAACGCTATACCCACAAGGTCCGGTTACACATTTAATGGCTGGACATATGGCGGAAACACCTATCACGGCGGCCAATCACTCATAGTGCCCACAACCGATGTCACACTAACAGCGCAGTGGACAGAAAACCCAACATCAAACAATTCAGACGGCGGAGGCGGAACAACACCCAGACCAACAATAACACCTAAACCAACTATAGCACCCACCCCTGTGCCAAGTGAATCTGTAGTGCCGCCCAGTGAAGTGCCAACTCCAAGTGAACCAGCCCAACCTGTAGATGAAGGATTCCCTCTTTGGGGCATAGCCGCAGCAGGAGTCATTGCAGTCATAGCCGGAATAGCCGCCGCAGTCTTATGCCTTATAAAAAAACCCAAAACCTAACAAACAAAACAGGGTTTGCGTGACAATCAACAACCACCAACCCTGACAACCTTCTTTTTTACCCTGCAGTCTCATCAAATTTGAGCTATACTGCATTCAACAGTGACAAAACAGCCAAAAATTAAATTACACCCAAAAAATATTCGAAAAATAAGAAAATCAGTATACAAATAACCAAAAAACCCACAACAACCTAATAAATAATTCAACACATTTTTCCCCAAACTGTGAACGTGAGTATATAACAACTTGATTTTACATTAATCCTAAATTCATGTTTTAGGATGCGCCTCAGCTGAAATTGTAATTTAGAGCCTGAAATTAAAAAATATGCCCCTTTTGCCCACATAGCGGTGATTTGGAAATTAATTAACATATGCCTGTTAGGTATATGTTCGGCTTTTTCCTGCATTCAACATTTGATTTAAAACCGCCATATCAACCAAAACATACTCATATTTTTCTTAAACATCCAGAAATAATTATTGAATTTAATGATCAAAATACAAAACACCATATGCATATCCCTAAAAACCGAAATTTACGGATTAAATTTGGGAAGTGGGGGTAAATGAAAGATGGAATAAACTATGCGGCTGGTTTATTCTATCTCTTATTCTATATTTCTTCTTCACAATCCTCAAGTGATTGTTCAATATAGTAATCTACGTTTGATAAGTATGCGTAGTCATCTTTTAGGTTGTTAAATACTGCGGTTTTCACGTTATAGTTATAGTTGTCTAGGAGTTTAGCTATGATGTAGGGTACGTCTTTTGTTGGGTGTGTCACTACAGCGTTGAGTTGTGTTTGGATGTTTTGGATTAATAGGTTTAGTTCTTTGAGTCGATCATCAATACTTATTGTTATATTCATCTTTTCTTTTCACCTCGCTATATCTTGATAAACGATATACGGTCTGCTGTTGACGACGTAGGGTATAAAGAGCTATTTCGAAACTGAAATATCGCGAGTTTCGAAATAAGAAAAAAGAGTGAATAGTCTACAGCGTTACCACTTATCAGAAATCCGCCAAATACGCAAAAGAGGAAAACCTCTTTTCCACACCCGAACAAATTATGTACAATGTTAATGTTATAGCAACATGATTTCGCATTAACAATGATGGTTGTCGTGTGTAAGTCAGTTTTTGACATCATTTTTATAGTGGACTAGCTTAAGTTTTAGAACAGAGTTATGTGTTTAACATGGAATTTTATGGATTTTGTAAATCCAAGTTTTAAACTAGTCCACTATATTATAGCCTTTAATGCTTGCTGTAGAGCATTTTAGTTATTAAGGTGTAAACATCCTGAAAAATTTATAAAACACTTTTTTAGATAATAAAATATATTCAACACATAAATGTGCTGAAAAGGGTATAATACATTTAAACACTGATAAAATTTTCGATTTACAGTAAAAACCGTATGTTATTTAGGTCTCGGTGAAAATGTATCTTAGTCGGCTCATCTTCCGTTAAGATTTAAATTTTTGCGCTATTTTTTCTTGACAAATAGTACACATATACATGTATGTGCCTGTGTGGCTAC
>JAIRTW010000030.1 GCA_031254875.1 Candidatus Bathycorpusculum termitum | reverse complement strand
CATTGTCCTATTTCCACGCTGTAGCAAGGTCAATAATTGTGAAAAACATGGGAAACAGGACTTATTTAGACCGACACCTTGAAACACACATGCCAATGTAATTTAAACTTGCTATAAGCGGCGTTTGAGGCTCATGGTCTAACCTCTGTGTTCTGCTCTAAAACCTCCAACCGCGTACTAAGCGGTCAAGTCCGTTTAGTTCTAAGAGTTTCCACTGTTTCCCATACCTTTCGGGTTTTCAAAAACAGAACCGCTGTCTTTACTGATTAGTTTGTGAGTGGGCGTATTTCTTGGTTTGCTCATTGGTTCTTTCTTTCTTTCTACTGTATTTTCCCTCCCGCTCACAAACTAATCGATAAACACGTTTCAGCGAGATCAATCATGTGTACATGAATGGAAAGCTAAATTACACCTCAAAACAAGATATAGCTAAGGGTTAAGCATGAACAAACTTATTCCTTTGTCGTTGCTTGTTTTTTTTGTAACTGGATCCTTTGTAATGGCATTTAATCCTGTTTTAGCAGAAGGGGTAGCTGAAAATTCTTGGAATACCAAAACGCCCATGAGTTATGCGCGGTCTGATTTGGGGGTTGTTGCTGTTGAGGGCAAAATTTACGCTATTGGAGGTCGAATAAGCAACGCCTTTGTAGGTACAAATGAACAGTATGACCCTGTGTCTAATACCTGGCTTACTCTAAAGTCTATGCCTACACCAAGATCAAATTTTGGTATTGTAGCTTATGAAGGCAAGATTTACTGTATCGGCGGTACAGTAGACTTTACCATTCATGATAATGTGTGGTGGGATATTGCTATTGCTTGTGATGTGAATGAGGTTTATGATATAGTTACTGATAGTTGGAGCACAAAGGCTGTAACGCCGTTTACTTGGCAGTATATACAGGCACATGTTGTGGATGGAAACATTTTTGTCATAGATGGGGCAGCTGGCATGGTTGGCGAATTGTATATGTATGATCCAGTTGCTGATCAATGGATCCAAAAAGCCAGTTTGCCGGTCTCGAATTATGGTCTTGTTTCAGTTGTTGTAGATGACAAAATAATAGTTACTGGTGGTATTGATACATATGTGAATGAGGTCAGGATTTATGATCCAAAGACTGATGTGTGGAGTAAAGGGAAATTTGGGCCTAGTATTCCTGTGAGTGCTGGCGGTGCTGGAGCGACAACTGGTTGTTATGCACCCAAAAAAATATATGTCATAGGATACTGGTCCTCTGATGATTCAGTGATTAATTTGGTTTATGATCCGGTGAGTGATGTTTGGTCAACTGCTAAGAATATGCCTAAGGTTCGAATATCGTTTGGTATTGCTGTTGTTGATGATATTTTATATGTAATTGGAGGACACGCAATAACATACAATGGTACGTTGGGGGAACCGAGTTTTCCAGAAGTTTATTCTAGAAATGAGCAGTACATACCAATTGGTTATCAGAGCACTCTGTTGCCAGTTACTTCTCCCTCTGTTACCCCTACACAGTCTGATGTGTCTGTTGTTGAACCTGAACCTAAGTCCTATTCAATCTATCTTTTTGTAGTTGCTTTAGTGTTAACAGTTGGAATTACTATAGCAGGGCTATTTTTTTATTTTAAAAAGAGGCCAACATAAACAACAAACGATATCAACAGTGTTCTGAGTGCGTTACATTTGGATACTCCCTGTTTAGTGAGATAGCCCGCTCATTTGTAATGTGGTTAAACACGTTCTTTGGGTGAGAAGGCGATTATTTTGTCTAAATTGGAGCAGAGACGTTTTCTTGTCTTTGTTGTGGGTGTGTTTCGTTCAGTTTTCATAATATTTCTGTTTCTTTGGTTTTTTCAAAAAAGGGGAAGCGCGGAGTGTGTTAGTTTGGTTTTAAAGTGAAGTCGCGGCATTTGCGGTTCTGGTCACCTAAAAAAATTATGGATGTCTCCAACTTACCCCCGTTCAAACCCTGCCATCGACACCAGTTGTGTCGAAGCTTAATTTATCGACCTGCATTATTACACTTTTGTAGTAATTCTTTTATTAGTAAAAAATGATAGTAATGAGTAGTGATGAGGACTATGGCTTTAGTAACTGTAACACGACATTCACAGGTCACCATACCTAAAGAGATACGAGAAGTAGTGGGAATAGCTGAAGGTGACAGGGTAAAGATGAGCGTGGTGGAAGGCAATAAAATAATAATTGAGAAAACTGACGACGAAGTATGGAAAGACTGCACAGACTTTCTACCCGACGACTTTGAAAAAATACTCACTGCCATACGATCTGATTCCACGAACAGGTTTAAACGACTGGGTTTGATCCCCTAATGCCCCAAAAACAGAAGCCAACACCAACCACCGATCCCCTAACAGTATTTGTTGATACCTCCATAATCGTTGACATAGATAGGGGAAAACAAACTACAATTGAACTTTGCAAACAGTTGACCCACACCAGTAATGCATACATAAGCACAGTAAGTGTCTCCGAAATTCTAACAGGTTCATACCTGCGAAAAGATCACAATATTGCAGTGAAAAAAGCTGAAAAAGTGCTCAACCAATTTCGCTGGGTTTCCCTAAACGGAGAAACAGTTAAACTCATAGCTGAACTCAACGCCTATTTAATTGCAAAAGGACAACCCATAGAATACCCAGACGTAGCAATCGCAGCCTCCTTTCTCGTAGAAGACTGCGATATCTTATTGACTGAAAACAAAGAACACTTTGAACGTCTGCCAAATCTGAAAGATAAAGTTATGACAGCTAAAGAATTCTGCCAAAAAATAACTGAACACTTTTAGACAAATCAGGGTATATGTCTATCTTTTTAAAAAGTCTTCGGGGAATCGGACGTTTGCCAAAATAACTTTAAAGAATCGGCTTGAAAAAGACGGGTAAAATAAATTCCAAAAAACCCCAAAACTTAAGCCATACAAATTTTGCATCCTAATTCTATAAAAAGGTCTTTCGCTATTTCAGACGGGCCCCTTTTGTTCTTTCGCCAAACCCGCTAATGTTCCCCCTGCAACTCATACAAGCATCAAATCACAACAAAACTCACCACACCTACCCGCCTGTTTTAACAAAGAACCAAGGTATCAACGTTTATTTTTTTCTACAACTTTTTTAAATCCTTCAAAAAGTGCTGTAAAACCTACCACACCAATTGCAATAGGCGGATTTAGCGCAAACAACGATACTATACTAGCTACACCACCACCTGAGGTGTTCTGTTTTTTTAGGCAAACGTTCGAGCAGGTTTTGGAGTTTTATGCTCATTTTGAAGCGTTTATTCTTAGAAAGCATTAGCCAGACATACTTACGGTAAATCAGAAAGATAGCTCAAACCATTTTTCGTGTTCAAAACTCGTATTTACAAAAACCTTTATCAACAAACAACCAAAATACCCTTCTGATGACAAGCAGAAACAAATTTTTGCTCTTCCTGTTGCTCTTCTGTCTTATAAGTGGAATATTTATAATAGCATTTAATTCTGTTTTAGTTTCAGAGTTAGTTGAGGATTCTTGGAACACAAAAAAACCCCTTGCCTCAGGCGAGGGCTAATTTGGGTGTTGTTGCTGTTGAGGGTAAAATTTACGCTATTGGGGGCTACACTGCAACAAACCATGAATGGTGGGGGCCTTATCAAACTGGTTTTGTAGGCACAAATGAAAGGTATGACCCTGCAACTGATAAATGGGTTACTTTGGAACCTATGCCGACCCCAAGAGCTAACTTTGTTATAGCGGTCTATCAAGGTAAGATTTACTGTATGGGTGGCGAAGTTCTTGATAAGCCAGGGGATTATAGTATATATCGGGTAACGGAGGTTTATGATCCAGTTACCAATAGTTGGAGCGCAAAAAAAGATATTCCATTTGATGGTCTGGGCTTTCACGTATATGTTGCGGATGGGGAACTTTTTGCTATAGTTGGTTGTGATTTGTTTATGTATAACCCAGTTGCTGATGAATGGACCAAAAAAACCAGTATATCCCTACCCGATGATGCATATAATTCAGCTATTGGGTTTGATTTGGCGGTTGTGTTGGATAACAAAATAATGGTTTATTTCACATATGGGTATGATGCTGAGGTTTGGTGGAGGTCAAAAGGGGCAGTTATGATTTATGATACTAAAGCTGATGTGTGGAGTGAAGGAAAAACACACCCCGATGGAATATATGGTGAGTCTACACAGAGCCCTTATGGTACTTCAGTTTCAGTTACGGGTGCTTGTATGACAACGGGTGTCTATGCCCCTGCGAGAGTCTATATTTTTGGATTAACCTCTGGTCCGGGGCAGCCAATTTCGACTAATTGGATTTATGATCCGGAAAAGGATACCTGGTCAACTGTCAATAATATGCCTACTTATCGCGACCAGTTTGGAGTTGCAGTTGTTGACGACATTTTGTATGTAATAGGCGGAAAAGACGCTTTTGGATATGACATCTACTCGGTTAATGAACGATATATAGCAAAAGGTTACAAAGACGCGCTACCGCTTGTTACCCCTAAACCGGCTAATCCTACACCTGAGCCTACTAAGACGCCCCTTCCTACCCCTGAACCACCTAAAATTCAGGCGGAATTATATAGGCGAAAAGAAATCCATGAAAATGCCCTGTGTCTTGAAAATACCTGCGAAATAGGCAGATCCTGACGTATTTTAATTAAGGTGATTCGTTTGAAAAATGCTCGACAATTTTATCAATTTACATGCCGCAATTCAACAGATATCGCCCTCCGTGAATTTGGAAAATGGAAAAAGTCAGACATTGTCTAGCCTTTTTGAAAAAGCCGTCTTTCGGGGAAAAGCCAAGCATTACTAATCTAGCTGCTTTTTGTTTGACTAACTTTTGATAACTCGATTAGTCAAATAGGGTTAAATCAAGCCACGCAAACTAACCCTAACAAGGGCTTACCATGACTGTAGACATTGAATCCTTCCAAGACGTTCTTAAACACCCTATTCGCCGCAAAATCATCCAAGCACTAAACCAAACGCCTAACCTCTCCTACACAGACCTAATGGACATAGTAGAAGTCTCCAACACAGGCAAATTCAATTATCACCTCAAAATTCTTGCCGACCTAATTCAAAAAGACGAATCAGGCAAATATACCCTTACAGAAAAAGGGCATTTGGCGGTGCAGTTCCTGCAAACATTCAAGGAAAAGAAAGCTGAACCTTCCCCACTGTGCATGGCTGACGCTCTGCTTATCGGATTTGTCGGGTTTGCATTAACGCTGATGAACGTTGGGTTTTGGGGTTTTATGTGGGCGGCATCTGCAGGAATAAAATCCCTCTCAGTGCTAGTCATCATTAGCGCCTGCATAACGGTTTATGGGATCATTGTTCCAGGAGCTGTTATGTGGAGACTCGCCGTTCGGCGGTCACATTCTCACGACTTCTATGACTTATTCAAACCCGCAATCCTGACATTCACCCTGCTGGTCCTTCTGCTTGCGCTTATGTTAGTTTTCAGTGTCAACATAGGAACCCAAGTGGAAATCCCGGTCGGCCCAACAATCACTGGAGGGGAAGGTAATGGCAGTTGGTCAAGCACATCTTATATCGAGTTGGCGGTGGGTTTGCCTCAAATTGCAGTGACTGGGATGGTTTTTGGATTTTTGGGAGTTGGTCTTGCAGAGTTTGCCAGCAGATTAAAGAAGAGACTTAAATGCTAATATAACAGCCATTTTAAAAAGCATTGACAAAACAAAGAGCCAAACACTCAATAAGCTAAAACTGGAAAAAAGAGGCTGTATGATGGCGATATGGCCATTAATCTTATGTTCAAACCCTGCCCTCGGCACCAAACCCCTGGTAAAAAAAGCAGTTTTTGTGCTGGTTTTGGTTATTGGGGCGATTTAATTTGAGTTTGGTTCTGTTACTGTGCTTTTGGATTGCTGTGGCGGCTTGATAATTCTCGAAATACTGGCTATAATGAATATATAGTTTAGAATAGTCAAATGATGTGGTGTGTTATGTATATTAAACGAGCGATTGAAAAATCCATACTAAGCATATCTGCAACTTTTCCTGTTTTGTTAGTAACGGGTCCGCGTCAGGTCGGGAAGACTACAATGCTAAAACAACTCGTTATGCTTACCGATAATTCTCGCAAATATGTAACCCTTGATGATCCAGATATCCGTCGTATGGCAAAGTCTGATCCTGCCTTATTTATGCAACGGTTTACCCCGCCGGTGTTGATTGATGAAATTCAATACGCCCCTGAAATATTACCGTATGTAAAAATGAGTGTGGATAGTTCGGGCAAGAAGGGTGACTTTTGGTTGACAGGTTCCCAAGCGTTTCATATGATGAAGAATGTTAGTGAATCTCTTGCAGGGCGCGTTGGCATTGTCAATCTTTTGGGGCTGTCTTCGAGCGAAATTGACGGTATTGAGTCTGAGCCGTTTACGACAGAGCCCCGCCGACTGATGTTGCGGTTGCAGAATGCGCATAAAATGGGCATAAATGAAATTTATGTGCGAATTTTTAAAGGTGCGTTTCCGGCGCTTTACGGCGATGATGCGCCAGATTTGTCCGAGTTTTATCGCGCCTATATTAATACCTATTTGCAACGGGATATTAAGGATTTATCCCAAGTCGCTGACGAAACATCTTTTCATAATTTTATGATAGCGGTTGCGGCACGTACTGCCCGGCCGATTGTTTATGAGGAAATGGCTAAAGATGCTGGAATCAGTTCGCCGACGGCAAAAAAGTGGATGTCGTTATTGGTTTCGTCTGGGCTTGTTGCGTTGGTTCAGCCGTATTACAATAATGTTTTGAAACGGGCGACAAAAATGCCGCTGATGCATTTTTTAGACACAGGACTTTGTGCTTATCTTTTGAAATGGGGGAATTCTGAGACGCTTGAACGTGGTGCGATGTCTGGGGCGTTTTTTGAGAGCTGGGTGTTTTCTGAAATATATAAGAGCTATTTAAACGATGGAAAAGAAGTGCCGCTTTTTTATTATCGCGATAAAGAAAAACGGGAAATTGACCTTTTAATTTATGAAAACGGTACGTTATATCCCATAGAAGTGAAAAAGGCAGCTTCTCCTGGCGTCGAGGCGATTAAACATTTTAAAGTGCTTAATCCCGTAACTGAGCCGGAACGGTTCGGCGAATTTGAGCAATATATAACTGAAATCGGAACGGGTGCAGTAGTCTGTATGGCTAACGATTTGTTACCCGTTGATAACAAGAACTGGTTTGTTCCTGCGTGGTTGATTTAAATATAATCCAGCCAATTGAATTGCCGATTAGCTTCCTTTTATTATTGGTGCCACAAGACGGCTTTTTGCGTTTCATAGATGATGTTTTGTCAAAGACACATCAGATAGCACATTTGAGGTGAGAACTCTGTTCGGGTGGAGGATTATGTGCCTGATGGGCAGTTAAGCGGAGTCGTTGATTTCTGTACTTGGTTGGGGGGGGTTAGGGCTTCTATGGTTTTTGAGGGTCGTTGAATGGGTGGTTTTTGAGTGTTATGTGTTGGAGGTTTTGGCTCTGTGTTGGGGGTGGGTGATGTTTTGTGTTGGATAACTTGTCGGTGCATAGGGTTAAGGGGGTGCTTTTGCCGTTGCTTAGTAGGGGTGTGGTTGTTGTTTATTAGCCCAAGTATTCGCCTGATTTTATCCGATAGAGTTGGCGTGGTCAAAAATGAAAACGATGTTTCGTAAGTTAAAAATCAAAGCAGAAGATGAAGTGCAAAGAGTCTTGTTAAAAGCACTTAGTTGGATCTCGACCCAAGATGTTGCTGACCTGTAATTGTATGGTTGCGAATGCTATTGCAAACTATTTTAAACATTGTGGATGTGAATTAATTTAAAATCAAGTGCTATAGTAAACTATTGACATTACTATAGGTAGGTATTAGCTGTGAATAAAAGCTAACGCGGGCAGAAGAACCGATATCTATCGGACGTCTGAGGTATCAAACCTGTAGGGATTGTCAAATTTAACTCTACAAACTCGATGCAACATTAGCTTTATGGAAACCTCAATCAGCTCGTTATCACAAAAATATAGAGAATGTTTGTTGTAGGCTTAAGTGAGTTATAGGTGCTCAAATATGTCTGAATTCACCCATAGAGCCGGGTAAATAAATCCGCGTTCGTTGTAACTGTTGGTGGGATTTATGGGGTATTGGGAAACTCTGCCGGTGTAGCTCAAAGCGCCTGCTGTGTTGGGGGTGTCTCCGGGGGAACGAAGCCACATGCCATAAGAATGGGTGAGTGTTTGGGGGATCGTAATTTTGCCATAGTTTGTAATTGCTGTGAGATTACTTGGCTGGTCTGTGGGGGTTAGGGTTTTTACTTCATGTGTTATGGATAAGAATTCTGCGGATTCGCTAAAGCTTAGTGCAAAAGCGATGTTGTTACCTGTGCTTGCTTGCGTAGCTGTTGGTTGGCTAAATCCATCGTTTAGTGATGCAACATTATTAGAGGTACCAAGAGTCTTTGTTGCGTTGTTTTGCATCGTATAGTTGCGTAGTTTAGCGTCGGCGGGCAGGTTATCAACCTCCGTACCAAAGGCGAGGCCGTTAAACCAAGCGTTGATGTAGGTGCGAACAAGACAGATGTTGGATAGATAATTGTTGGTAGCTGGCTTTTTGCTGTAGGCGGCATATTGTTCTGTCGGTTCGTCGTAATGACCTGTGCCGCTGTAGATGTTTATGTAATTTTTGCGCACAATCAGAGAATAGTGGTCACATTTTGCGATCTCGATCCAATCAGATACATCGCCAGTCATGTTTGCAGAAAGAATTCTGCCGTCCACACCATAGGGCGTGTCTGACATAGCCGTTGCTAAGGGGCCCTCAGTGCCCGCATTTAGCATCCAAAAAGGTAGCGTAGAAAGGACTAATATAACCAGAAAAGAGAGAGCTAACAAACTTTTTTGGAAACGGAACAGTTTGAATTTACGCATATAAATTCTCCATAAAATGTGTTAATGTATGTGTTAACGTATATGCGTCAGCGGATATAGCGTTAAAACGTACACGATGTTAAGACATTTATCGCTATATATGTGTTATGTTTCGGTTTTGGGGTTGTTGGTCCATATTTTGGAACGGTGAGGCAGATAGTGTTGATTAACAAAAGGCAGGGCTACTCCAACAACTGCAACACCCGGCTATTGGGTATTAGCGTTGTTGTAGCATCAAGTATTAGAATTTTCACCATGAACCACCTTACAAGAAACATCTGCAAGCAACGCTAAACAAGTAATACCCCAGGCAGGCGGTTATGGTGCTGATGGGCTATTTGTTTGTGTGGCGAACGCTGTTTAAGGCTTATAACCTTGAAAAAGCTTAATATTGTTAGATTTTTATGCAGCAAAAACGTATTTTTGCACTTGCAGGCGTGTTTTTGGCTGTGGCTATAGTGGTACCTGTTGTAGTGCTTACTCTACAGGCAACTAATCTAATTATCCCCCAAAACCCCTCCGGTATGGAGACCGGAGATGAGCTTCCAGAAACCGGCGGCGGCCTTCCATCAGTTCCACCCAAGCAGGTGCCCCCAAACAATAACACCACACTACTGCTTATTGTTCTAGTCGTTGGGGTGGTGTTTGTTTCACTCTTTGTAGTTACAATATATTATGGCATAAAACACGTTCAGCCTACCCCTAATTCTGATGTGTAGCTGATATACCTATAGAGTGCATAGAACTCCTAAAATATTTTAAAACTAACAAATGCTGAAAATAAGCTACATGCCTGTTAAGAGGCTAAAAAACAGGTGCACTGGCACTCAGAGGCGCTTTATAAATAGATGCTTTATATACTCCCTTTGTCATTTAAATAAAGAAGCACGTGAGTTGGCATGAGTAAACGAAAACCCATTATCAACATCCAGAACATAGTCGCTTCAGTTTCCCTTAACCAGAAAATTGACTTACAAAAAATAGTGGAAAAATTCCCGCAAACCGAATATAACCCCGCTGTTTTTCCCGGTCTAGTTTTTCGCCTCAAAAAACCCAAAACTGCCACCCTCATTTTCGGAACCGGTAAAATGGTCTGCACCGGCGCTAAATCTGAAAAGGAATCTCGTGGTGCTGTGGAGAAAGTTGTCAAGGAACTCCGCAGTGAAGGCATTCAAATTACTGAGAAACCCATAGTTAATATCCAAAATATCGTTGCCTCCGCTGAACTGGGTGGTGAAATTGATCTTGAAAGCCTTGTCTACAAACTCAGTCGTGTTATGTATGAACCTGAACAGTTCCCCGGGGCAGTCTACCGCATGGATGAACCAAAGGTTGTCTTTCTCATATTTAGCGCAGGCAAGCTCGTCTGTGTTGGTGCCAAAAAAGAAGAACAGGTCTACGAAGCAGTCGATAAAATTCAGCAATTGCTCGAAGAGAAAGAACTCATCTACTACCCCGCCTAAACTTCTTTTTATCCTCTAGTTCTTCGGCGGACCGCAGGGTTAGCCTCAACAAGCTTTTTCATTGCCAGCTCAAAGGTTTCATGGGGAGCCAGCTCTTTTTTGATGAAAATGCCTGTTCTGCCTATGGTGTCGCGCCTAAGAAGGGTATGCACACGGTTTAGAACAGTTTGAGGTGTGATTCCAAGGATATTAGCTGTAGCTTCTTCTCTATCCACAATGTTGCTCTCCACATGTCCTGCTTCAGTGGGCTCGATAAGCATAAGCCGCTTATCCACACCCGCGACACGTATGTCTGTTCTAAGCTGGTCAAGATTTGCTTCACCGCCAAAACGGTAAAACTCCCGCTGGACACGGCGCATCGCCATAAGAGGAAAAGAAACCGTGGTTTGCTCGTCGATTTCGATGTGGGCTTTCATGGCATAATTAGGGGTTGCCTGCACAATCCAGCGGTTACTGACAGCTATGTGGGCCTTTTCAAGGGCCGTCTCCACCAGAAAACTGTTTTGAACCTCAGCGATAAAGATGTCAATGTCACTGCTTTCTTTCACGTCACCCCGAGCAGTACTGCCATGAACAGTTGAAAGCATATGAAACGCCTCCAACGCCGCCATAACAGGAACCGCTTTTACTCGAAGCACCCTAAAATGCTTCCAGCGCCCCGCACTATAGATTACCTCCTTGTAGTCACCACGACCCGCGGGTTTAACTGCCATACTTACCTACCAAAATAATCTGCAACATCATTTATTTGTATATACTCATTCCGACTGGAGTGTCTGACGTACAAAACACTGGCCTATTCTGCAAAACTAAAAACGACTAAAAATAACAAATAACAAATAACATTATTCTCCCATCTAATTACACCCAAATGTCAATCACGATGACGAAGACGACGGGCAACAGCGGTTTTGTTCTTGAAATAAAAAAACAAAACAACAGCCGCAACTATACCCAAAGTTAGAACTACAGCAACTACAATCTCTAAGGATACACTGGAACGCGGGTCAGGTTGGACACTGGAAGTAGGATTTGAGCTAGGACTGGGACTAGGACTAGAGGTAGGATTTGAGCTAGGACTGGGACTAGGACTAGGACTAGGACTAGGACTAGGACTAGGACTAGGACTAGGACTAGGACTAGGACTAGGACTAGGATTGGTTGGGTCAGAAAATGGGGGTCCGTTTGTATAGCTGATATCGTAATTATTGTAACCCTGTGTAAATGGGGTTGTCCAGATGACCTTATCCTCTATTTGTGAGTTGTACACTTCGTTATGTGTTGGGTCTCTATCGTATGCTGTTGAAGCGTGGTTGTTTGAAAATATTACCCCCTCAGCAACATAGAGTTCGTCAAGATTTTCAGCGTCAATCCAGATTCCGCCGCCGTTGTTTGATGCTATGTTGCCTGTGATTCTGCCGCCGAGTAAATCAAAAAAGCCCTCTTCCATATATACGCCGCCGCCGTCTATGGCTTTATTGTTTAGGATTGTGCCGTCAAGCATGATAAAGCTGCCATCGTAGCTGTTGTGTACCCCGCCACCATAGTTGGCTGTGTTTTCGGAAATTGTGCCCTCATGTATAGTAAAGTTGCCAAAGTTGTATACTCCGCCGCCGCCACTATACGAACCGTTGGCTGTGTTTTCGGAAATTGTGCCCTTCAATATAAAGTTGCCATAGTTGTACACGCCGGCGCCATAGTTGGCTGTGTTTTGGGTAATCTCTCCTTCCGATAAACTGACGTTTCCAAAGTAGTTGTATATGCCGCCGCCAATGTTGGCTGTGTTTTGGGTGATGGTGCCTCCCGACATGCTAAAGGTCCCCTCGACATTATGTACGCCACCACCATAACCCCTATAAGAACCGTTAGCTATGTTGCCGGAAATTACACCCCCCGATAGCTTAAAGTTGCCACTGTTGTGTACGCCGCCGCCATAACCTCCGGCTGTGTTTTGGGAAATCACGCCTCCAGACATACTAAAGTTGCCACTGTTGTGTACGCCGCCGCCATCCTCGCTGATTGTGTTGCCGGAAATCACACCCCCCGACAGGATAAGTGTCCCGCCGGGTTGAACAACTACCCCCCGGCCATCAGCATCTTTTGCATGCGTTACAATAATACCTGCAAGTTCCAACACGCCCTGATCCTCAACAATAACTGTATTCTCATCAGAGGCACCAACCAGCCTGAAAAGCTCACTCGCCCCCTTACTTAGCAGTGTAATATTCTTATTAGCGGGAATGGTAAGTGCCTCTGTGAGTGTAATATCGATATCAAGCGCAATAATCACGTGTATCTTTGGTTCTGTGTTTCTAACAGCCAGCCCAAGTTCATCCTCGGTTCCAACATGCACAACATTTGCCAAAGAAGAATCCTCAGCACCCACAAACAGCACGCAAGCAAACAACGAAGAAATCAACAATACAAATAATAACAAAGAAACAAATAACAAATTTCTGTTATAAACGCCGTGTAAACCACACTTGGATTTAGCATTCGCAACCATACAATTACAGGTCCAGCAACAAATTTCTAAAATATTAAAAAAACGCGTCTAATATACCTTAAGATAAATAACAACCATTCGACCAGGCAAAACCAACCCTGTGGCATGAAAAAATTTTATAGTTTCTTATTGATGCAGTGAAATAGTACCGAACAATCTGCAAAAAGACGCGTGTATGACGCGTAGTTGAAATAACTTATATTTAGCATAAGTCAAACTGTAGCTGTTGAGATCGGATGGGGTCGTTAGTTTGTACAGGCTGTAAGCGCAGTGAAGCATTCTATTTTAGACAATACTCCGGTGAGCGCTTATGCAGAAAATGCTTTGCAAAATCCATCGAAACAAAAGTCCGAGCTACCCTAACCCGTTGTCACATGCTCCAATTCGATGATCATCTGGCGGTTGCAGTTAGCGGCGGCAAAGATAGCTTAGCGCTCCTCTATATTTTGGCGAAACTGCGCAAATTTCGACCCAAAACAGTTCTAACAGCTATCACCGTAGATGAGGGTATCAAAGGATATCGTGACGAAGCGCTGGATATAGCTGTTAGTATCTGCAAAAAACTCGATGTTTCTCACCATATCGTCTCGTTTAAAGAACTCTACGGTTTCAGTCTTGATGAAATCGTGGAGCGCGCCCGTCAGAGAGGCCAAACTGAACTTACCGCATGTGCTTACTGCGGTGTACTGCGGCGCAGAGCCATAAACGCTGGTGCCCGAGCGGTTAAAGCTGACAAAGTTGCAACTGCCCACACACTTGATGATGAAGTCCAAACCGTTTTGATGAACATTCTACGGGGCGACATTGCACGGCTTGCCAAAGAGAAGCAGGTGAGCGATGAAGTTCATCCGTTATTTGTACAGAAAATTAAACCCTTCTGTGAAATCCCCGAAAAAGAAAGCGCCCTCTATGCCTACATCAAAAAAATATCATTCCAAGACACTCCCTGTCCATACGCCTCGCAAGCTCTGCGCAATGATATCCGGGGTATGCTTAACCGCATGGAAGAGAAGCATGCCGGAACCAAATTCACCGTTTTTCGTGCCATGGAAAAGTTGCGTCCAGCAGTTGAGGCCACCATAAAGAAAGAAGCCTTTAAACTCTGTGTTGAATGCGGTGAACCATCTGCGCTGGATTTATGTAAAACCTGCGAGTTGTTGCGCCATGTGCGTTAGGATTTGCGGTCGAATCCTCGTTCGCTTTTGAGTTTACGCAGTATTTCTGAGGCTTCCGGTGCGCTGTCTGCTGTAGCGATGTGTTGGGCCCGCTGGAGGGTTACATTTGTGCCGCAGTACGGGCAGATTTTTGTTTTTTGTTTTTTAGCGCTAAGCATATAGCCGCCGCATTTGGTGCATTTCACTATGATTGTTGGCGCCATTTTGAGATTTACTTCCGAAAGATTTTTTCGCACACAAATAGTTAAGTGTTGGTAGAGAGATTATGGATTAGTATGAGTGCAGAGGAGCAAGCCAAGCCGCGGTCGCCTCTGATTGATTTGGCGATTGGGTACTTTAAAAAAGAAGGCTATAAAATTAACAGTGAAAATGTAAAACTGGAAGGTCACAGCGGAGTCAGCCGTCACTTCGACCTTATTGTGCAAAAAGGTCGCTATGAGCAGGGCGTGTGGATTCGCGATTGGAACCGCACCATCGGTGTCAACGTCATCATCAGCCTCGATACTGCTTCTGAGGATGTCGAACTCGGTGCGCCTATCATGATAGGCGAAAAATTCAGTGACCATGCCAAATCCTATAGCAACCGCCGTAAAATCAGTCTGCTTACCAAGCAGAAAATCGGCAGTTTACGCTAACTAAACCCTAAGATATCTATCCGTTAAGCCCTCACGTTCCAGCATGTCCAGCCAATCGACAAAACCGCTGGAGCAGTTTCTATCCTTATTTAAAACCTTCAGTATAACATCAACTATATCCTCCGTTGCCTGTCCCGAAACGTCGAGTTCACAAACTTTATCCGGATGATTTTGCAATGCTTCAATTAAACAACTATCAAGAATCTCAGCAGAGAGGTTTTCATCAATTTTTGTTGCACTAAAACCACAGCATTGCATCTCTTTTTTGAGTTCAATTGGATTTCGACGCAGAACAAAAACATGTGTAACAAGCTCCGAGGGGGTGACCGCAGCGGCATAGTGCCCATCAATAATGATATCTGTGTTGGCGGCGCTTATAGATTCGCCGAGACTTTTGTACATGGCTTCCTCGTCCACTATGATGGTTTGACGCACTCGATCTTCACCCAGCGTTAACCCGCGAGTTTTAGCGAATTCAGTCAAATTGATACAGACGGCACCAAGGTTCTCTGCTAAAGCTCGGGCAGTTGTGGTTTTGCCGACACAGGGCGTACCTGTAACGAGGATAACCCGCTTCATAAAATACCCTGAAGCAGACAAGTAATTATTGATTGCGGCGCCAAATCCTATATAGCGCAAACCGCAGGATGTATTCTCTGGGAAAGTTTTTACTATTAAAACAGCTACAAATAGGCAGGTTTACTCAATGGAACCGAAATCCGGTATTCCGCTAAGCAAAATTAAGGTTGTGCCTTTGGCATCAGAGAGTTTGGGTGTCCGCTCCATGTGCACACTTATTGAAACCCCCGACACAGCCGTATTGCTGGACGCAGGTGTCTCTTTATGTCCCTACCGGTTTAATCTGCCGCCGCACCCCATTGAATTCCAAACCATTCAGCATCTCCGAAAAGTTATCGCAGACGCCGCTGACAAAGCAGCCGTAACAACTATCAGCCACTACCACTTCGACCATCACACGCCAAGCTATGAAGATTGGGTTGTAAACTGGACAGCTGGAGATGAAACCGCTCGCCAAATCTACCAAAACAAAATTGTGCTGGCCAAAAATCCCAAAGAAAACATTAATGCAAGCCAGCGGCAACGGGCTTGGATGTTCCAAAAAACCGCCGGTAGATACGCTAAAACAGTGGAAGCAGCAGACGGCAGAACCTTTACTTTTGGCAAAACAAAACTGAGTTTCTCAGAGGCGGTGGTACATGGCGCAAAGGATGGCATGTTAGGCTGGGTGATTATGGCAACGGTAGAGCACGATAATGAGCGGCTCATGTTTGCGCCCGATGTGCAGGGGCCAATGTCAATTCATACAACTGAGCTTATTTTGGCGGCAAAACCTGCCTTACTTATGCTTGGGGGTCCGCCGCTCTACCTTGCAGGGTTCCGTGTGGAGGAAGCGCAACTAGAGCAGGGACTGCAAAATCTGGAGCGGCTTGTGGAGGCGGTGCCGGTGGTTGTTTTGGATCATCATGTGTTGCGGGATGAGTTTTGGTGTTCAAAGCTGGAGCGGGTTTTTGTTAAAGCCCAAAAATTCGAACATACTGTCTTGACTGCCGCGGAGTATGCAGGACAAGAAAATGTCTTTTTGGAGTCCAAGCGTCGGCAGCTCTTTCAGGATCACCCTGTATCGGGTGAGTTTAAGCAGTGGATGAAGACTCTGACTTGTAAAAAAATTGGCAAGCCGCCTGTCTGAGGTGTGGTTGGTTGTTGGTTGTCATTAAAAAAATTTGTTGACTTGTGATGGCAATGGTTGTGTGTTTAAAGAAGTTAGGTGTTTTCTCTATAGGTAAAGTTGCATTGGGTGCATCGTAGAAATTGTGTGGAGGATTCATCTGAACCGCGGGTTTGTACCTGCCAGATGTTTGCGAGGTTGTTACTGCATCGGGGGCAGTCTGTTCGTATCGTGGGTAGTGTGGTGAGTTCTTGCTCTTCTTTGCTAATGATGGCGACGAGCTGTTTGGGGTTGTGTTCGATGATTTTGCTGTAAAGTTTGGGATTGGTTTCTAAATCGGGTTTTTTTTGCCCACATTTGGTGCAGGCCAGCATAACAACTGCTTGATTTCTCGCGTGGCTTTTTATAGGTTTTAGGCGTGAACCGCATTCTGCACAAAATTCCAACATTTTTCCTCCATAAAGTTTCCACGTGGACCTGCGCTAACTTGGGTCAGCAAGCTCAAAGTGCAAGAGAGCTATTGTTATCCATGCATCGTTAGCGTTGGTTCCCAGACCCTTTAGACTGATGTCTTTACGTGGTTACATCCAGATACGATTTGAATCATAAATAATAGTGTGACTGTACAAACACAACAACTTTACCGCTGATGCATTTTTTAAACATAACTACCTTCTGTACCTTTCTATATTTTTCAGGCCTTCTTCTAATCGGGGGTGAATAATGCAAAAGCTAACCAAACGGCTGTGAAACCGTATGTCTAATGGGGTATCGAGCTTGATATATCCGCCTTGTTTCTCTCACGCCGAAGGTATCTCCACGGGAGCGAGTTGGTTTGCTTTATAGTCAGGGGTGCACTAGTTTTCTTTTTTTCCTTTTTTGCTCTTAGCGGTATTGAGTGCTTTTTTTAGGTCCAGAGGTGTATTGAGGTTAACAAACGTTTTCAATTCAGGATCCAGTTGCTCAATGACCAATGTGGATACATACCTTACGCCGCGTAGTTGCTCAATCATGCTGTGCATATCAAATTGATTTTGTGCCAGGGTTTCTTTGGTTGCTCTTAGGGCTTGTTCGGTGTTATAGACTGCATGAAGGGGTTCGATTTCCATGTTGGTATGTCTTGGAATAACTGCGGCTTTTCCGGGGGATAAATCGAAAAGTAATGCTAGGACTTCTTTGGAGACAAAGGGGCTGTCGATGGGCAGAAGCAGGGTATAATCGCCTTGGGCGGCTTCAAATCCT
Organism: Candidatus Bathycorpusculum termitum; assembly: GCA_031254875.1. Lineage (GTDB taxonomy): Archaea > Thermoproteota > Bathyarchaeia > Bathyarchaeales > Bathycorpusculaceae > Bathycorpusculum > Bathycorpusculum termitum. Next base: position 24,450 of record JAIRTW010000030.1, on the reverse strand, counting down.
GTTAGGGCCCCCACCAGGGGGCCTTTTGCTTCCGTAGCATCGAGGGCAAAGGAGATTTTTTTTGACGTAATTTTTGCATAGGTATCTGCTCTTTCTTGTGTACTGGTAACGATGATGATCTCTTCTGCAAGGCCTTTTACTGCATCGATGACATGGTTGAGTAGACGTTTGCCGTTTAACTCAAAGAGGCCTTTGTCGCTGTTGTTAAAGCGGATTGCAGAGCCGCCTGCCAATATAACTATGGATCTATCCATATAATCACATTTCTACAGCAATTTAGAGTAATATTGTTTAAGGTTTATGTAAGGTTCATTGTTCTTTTATGGTTTCATGTTGCATGTAGCGTAATAACTATTTTCTGCAGTCGTAGGGTGCTGGGGAGTGTGTTGGTTTGGTTTTCTATTGTATTTGTCTGACTTTATGTTTGGCGATTGCTGAGAAGCCCTTGTAGAATTCTTTTAGAATAGGTGATACCATTTACCCTGAAACGACATATCCAGTAATTCGTCTACCCAGTAGAAGTCATATTCGGCGCATTGTATCAGTAGTTGTTTGTGGCGTTCGCTTAATTTTGATTTAGTAAACCAGTCTTCGCTTCTGAGTTGCCCCAGCGGTACAAAGAACAGCGGCACAATTAGACTGCGCATGCTTTTGAGGTCGTCGATGAGGTAAGCCCCTTCATCCCTCAAGATGGCAATACGGTTGTCCTCAGTTAGGTAGACAGGGATTTAACTTTTTTGATTGCACGTTTGGACAACAAGGAGACAAGCCTTTCAACTATATATTGGAGATATAATGGCACCAAACCGTCATGTAACCAACAGTTATGTAAACCTTACAAGGATTATTTTTTACATTAAGATGTCATGTGTTTACTTATTAGATATAGGCAAATGTATATCAATGGTGATGTAATCTGATGTAGATTTCACTGAGAAATACCTTAGTGAAGTGACTGCATTGAAAAGTATGGTAGAGTTTAGATGGCACGGTAGAGGCGGACAGGGCGCTTGGACTGCCAGCGAACTTTTGGCTCGAACAGCACTTGATGAAGGCAAATATATCCAGTCTTTCCCCGAGTTTGGGCCAGAACGAATGGGCGCTCCCGTAACTGCATTTACCCGAATTAGCACTGAACCGATAAAGTTACACTGTGCAATTTATGATCCAGACATAGCGATTGTATTAGACAATACACTACTAAAAACGGTACCCGTTACCGCTGGATTAAACCGTGAGGAAACCTGCATAATTATAAACTCAAGTGAGGAACCATCCGTACTAAAAGAAAACCTTCATATACTAAAAAGCAAGGTCTGGACGGTTCCCGCAACAGAGATCGCCCTAAAAATCCTAGGTGCGCCCATCACAAATACAGCGCTCTTAGGGGTTGTTGCTAAAGCCACCGAAATCGTTACTCTCAAAGGAATACAGAAAACCCTCAAAGAGCGATTCAGAGAGGAATTGGCCGAGAAAAATTTTGCAGTCATACAGGAAGCATACAAAGAGGCAAAAGTGGAATGAGCAAAGAAAAAACTTGGAAAGAAGTATCCATAGCCGCTATTGCTTCAAAGTCAAGTGTAGGCTTTTTGACTGGTGACTGGAAAACCTACATGCCCAAACATGATACTGAAAAATGCACTAACTGCCTTGTCTGTGCTATGCTTTGTCCTGAAGGAGCAATCCACTTTCGCCCTGAACATAACAAAGTTGAATTCAACGATAACTTTTGTAAGGGTTGTGGAATATGCGCTAATGAATGTCCCGTTAAAGCAATAGTGATGAAGATGCCTGAGGAGGAAAAGTAATTGGCCCAGCAACAAATTAAACAGACCATATTGGCTATGAATGGCGACGAAGCAATTGCGTATGCAGTTAAACAATGTGATGTTGATGTTGTGGCTGCCTACCCCATCACCCCCCAAACCATCATTGTGGAAAAATTTAGCGAGTACGTTGCTAACGGTGAAGTTCAAACGCAATATGTTTGTACGGAATCTGAACATAGTGCCATAACTGCCTGTATTGCCGCTGGTGCGACTGGAGCGCGTACCTTCACGGCAAGTGCCTCTGCAGGTTTGGCGTTGATGCATGAAATGTTGTTTGTAACTTCGGGCGCTCGTGTGCCGGTCGTGCTGGCGGTTGCTAACCGTGCTCTTTCGGCACCGTTAAACATCCATGGCGATCACTCAGACAGTATGGCTGAGCGGGACAGCGGATGGCTTCATATCTATGCTGAAAACGCACAGGAAGCCTACGACTCTATTATTCAAGCTTTTAAAATTGCCGAAGATGTTGATGTTTCTTTGCCCATATTTATTGGGGTGGATGGTTTTACCATAAGCCACACACTTGAACGTGTCGACACCCTTCCCGAAGATGTAGTGAGACGATTTATTGGAACGAGAAGTTTTCCAATGGTGTTGACTCACGAAGGCAAAACAGTGCCTTTCAAGCTGGATCCCGCAAATCCCATGACCATGGGACCCAATGCACTGCAAAACTTTTATTATGAATTTAAACGCCAGCAAGAAGAAGGCATGAGAAATGCCTACAAAAAGATCCAAGAAGTCAACAGTGAATATGCTAAACTCAGCGGCAGAAGCTATGGTAACGGACTCATTGATCCATACAAGCTTGACGATGCAGAAATCGCAATCATTGTAATTGGCTCAACTGCTGGAACACTCAAAGTTATCGTTGATCAGCTCCGTACAGAAGGTATCAAAGCAGGTATTTTGCGTATCCGCACGTTTAGGCCCTTTCCAGTTGACGAAATCAAAAACGCCCTAAGAAATCTCAAAGCTGTTGCTGTTATGGATAAAAGCATGAGCCCCGGCGGTTTAGGTGCAGCAGTCTTTAGTGAAGTCAGAAATGCCCTCTACGATGCAGCCCATCGGCCCATAATAGTCAGCTACATCTTTGGTTTAGGCGGCAGAGACAGCAGTCCAAATGATCTTCGCAGAATCTATGATGACTTAGCACGTATTGCCAAATCCGGGCAGGCAGAAAAAACAGTGACTTATTTCGGATTAAGGGAGTAGAGAAAACAAATGTCAACTCAAGAATGGAAATTTACCGCCAAAGACATCGCGGCAAAACCCGATTTGTTCCTCTCAGGACACCGCGCATGCGCAGGTTGTGGACCTGCAACTGTGTTGCGCTTAATCATGAAAGCTACCCGTGGACCAACCATTGTAACCCAAGCCACCGGATGCATGGAAATCGTTGGCTCCATCTATCCCTACACATCCTGGGCGCTTCCCTGGCTCCACACTGCCTTTGAAACCGCCGCAGCCAACGCCTCAGGCATCGAAGCGGCACTTAAAATCATGCGCAAAAAAGGAAAAATCAAAGACGAACACGTCGATGTCATCGCATTAGCAGGCGACGGTGGAACCTACGACATCGGTCTCCAAGCCCTCTCAGGTGCAGTAGAACGCGGACATGACTTTCTCTTTGTTCTCTACGACAACGAAGGCTACATGAACACCGGCATACAACGTAGTAGCTCAACCCCCATCGGTGCATCTACAACCACCTCACCAGCCGGCTCGGTTATCCCGGGTAAACTTGAAAAGAAAAAACCCATAACCGATATCATGCTCGCCCACGGTATGGAATATGTCGCAACTGCCACACCCTACTATTGGAAAGACCTGCTCTCCAAAGTCCGCAAAGGCCTCGAAGTTGACGGCCCGGCATTTCTCCACGTGTTTTCTCCCTGTCCCCGAGGATGGAGAAGTGAACCAGCCAAAACTATGGAGTACTCAAAGCTTGCGGTTGAATCTTGTGTGTTCCCACTTTGGGAGGCAGTAAATGGTAATCGTCAACTCTCAACACCCAGCAAAGTCATCGCATTGGCACCCCAAAAAAAGAAATCCCTCAAAGATTATCTTGAAGGTCAAGGCCGATTCCGTCATCTCTTCACACCCCAAAACAACCATATTGTTGACGAAATCCAACAGGCAACAGATGAACGCTGGCAAAAACTGCTAAGACAATGCCAGACATCTCAACCCTAACCTTTCTCTTTGTTGTTCTCTAAACTCATATTTGATTATTTTCTGGTAGCTATATATTTTTGATTATGTTGCTGTGCCGTAGCTGCTCACTGTAACTTTTGCGTTTGTGGATGCAACATTTGATTTGGCGTCCACAAGGATTGCCCAGATTATACTCTGCGATGAGAATAGTTGCATCATGTCATCGTCGCTAAGCCATGCTGAGCCGCTTGTGATAAAGGCGCGGGTTACACTTTTGGATATAGTGTTGTCGATGTATTCAATTCGCACTCTAATGGTGATTATTTCATCTGTTTTGATTCCTGTGACATCAATTTTGGGTTTAAAGCTTGAAATTGTCAGCGGACGGCATTCAAGACTTTGTGTTTCGCCGTATTCTTCGTTGGTTCCAACGGGAACGGGGGCTTCGCGTTTAAACACGGTGCCGGTGCCAGAAAGCCAGGTTGCAAAAGGGCTGTGTATTTTTGATGTCCAGTTACCTAAGAAGCTGACGCCACTGCCAAGAATAGGTGTTGGATCACAATTTTCGCCGACATCGATAGCAAATATATAAATGGGGTCATCTGTGAATGATTCAAACACAACATTAAAAAGCACTGTTTGGTACATGGAACCATCTACTATCAAGGCGGTTTGGTTACTGCGTTGATCATTTTCCCCCATCCAAAAACGCAGATTCTGCAGTAGACAATCAGAAAATTCCGCATACTGTTCAACTTTAATACCTGCCGAGAAGTCTTGGAGATTAAAACTACAACGCTCAATTATGGAACTGGCATAAGAGCCCGTTGCGTTTCCAATGTCATTGCCAATTTGGGTACCATTTATGGGCGTGCGAAAAACAATACCCTCTGTGATGTTGATAAATCGGCAACCCTCAATTTTGTTATATTCGCTCCACGTGTTAGTATTTAAAAATTCAATACCTGTGGATGCATTGATGAATTTTATGTTAGTTATGGTTGTGGCAAACGAGTTTTCGACATGTAGGGTTCCATTTATGATGGTTAAACCCGAAATTAATGCATCCTGCGAGAAAGTGTAGTCAGTGCCGTAAATGATGATTTTGTACCCGTTACCCTTGATTACCGCCTCGTCACTAACGATTCGGGCATTCAACTTATTTATAACAGTTACATCACCGCTTAGAGTGTAGGTGCCCCGGTTTATGTAAACTGAATTGCCCTCCTGTAACGCCCAATTGAGTGCTTCCTGGGCGCTTTTAGGCTGAGACACATATCCGGTAAGCATATTTTTTAATTTAAGAGTCGAACCCTCCTGGGAGAGTACAAAATCATAATTCGCCACATTGGTTCTCATCGCGCTACGGGTGCCCTCCAAAATCAAATAAGTATTGAGAACCGAGAGGATAAGCAAAGCTACAAGAACGATGATAAGGGCGCGTTTGGAGAACAGTTTCTTAAGCGAATCCTTCATCTGCCAAAGCTCAAAGAGATTTACTAAGATGTACCTGCCTACGTTAATTAAATTTATTGAAATATACGATCTACAAAGCAATCCAGCATATCTACCGCTCGCCGGGCAGGGCGGCAGAGGAGTTGAAGAGATGTTTTCACAAGCTTTAGACACTATAACTGCTGCGGATGTTAAAGGCGGGATAAAGCACTGCGGCTACAAACTATAAAAAGTTAAACTGCTATAGCGCCGGGTTTTTCTTCAGGTTTCCATAGATTCATTTGCCAAAGACAGCCCTAAACGACCAGAAAGTGCTTATCATCTCCTGATGTTTTTTCCGAAAATTATTTCAACCCCTAATTCCCGATTTAAGTAATAACTTTTAGATGTAACGCCTTATTTTTTGCTTCTTTTTGTTATAGCGGCCGTTATAAGGCCGTTCTATAAAAACCCCATATTATTTAACATAAGTAATATAGTTCAATCCCGAATAAGCCTCAATACAGCTCTAATGACAAAAACAGCTAAAACAAGCTGATAAGCAAAGCACATTACTTAAATTTGGGAAGTTAGGGTTCAACCCAGCTGTCGAAATAGCCTAATGGATCCTATTTTCGCTGGGTCAGTTTTACCCTAATCAGTTTTAGCAGTTCCTCGGGGTGCACGGGTTTACGCAAATATGCATCCGCGCCATACTCTCTAGCCTTAATTCCGGTTACCAGTGAAGGAAATCCTGTGAGCATAATCTTGATGGCACCCCCCAAATCTGCATGCGCGAGAACCTCGAGGCCAGTCATATCTGGCAGACGCAAATCAATTAACGCCGCATCATACTGTCGCATTTTGGATTTTTCTATGGCTTCTTTGGCAGTTTTTGCCGTATCGGCAGAAAAACCATTCTTCTCCAAAACCCTGACCATTGTTCTCAGAATGGATTGATCATCATCTATCACTAAAACATATTTCGCCTCGATAGTTAAAAGCCCAGTTCTATCTATAGACGTGATTAACACTACTCCCAAAACACCGACTCCGCGCCAGGCGTTTTCATCATAAAAGATGAGCTGTAAACTTTTAATCAATGTTGGTGTGGCTGAGCAACAACATCAGGGGCGTAAAGCCGCGGCTATATCGGTGCTGTAAAGAGCGGCATCTCGAGAATCATGTTGGTTGATCTGTTTGAGTGGGTTTTGGTTTTGTAGTTTGATTTTTATCGGGGGTTTATTGAGTTGTTTGAGGTTGGTTGAGGAGAAATATTGGTTGATTTATGTTCTTGGTTTGTTTGATTTTTCTATAACCTTAAATCGGACTGGGGTGGTGTTTATTTGCGGGGGATGATGTCGCCGTCCCAGTCTGATTGGGAAAGATGAGGAATGAAAAACGACAGACCCCTGGGAGCTTTCAAATATGCGTTGTCCTAAATGTGGTTCACCACGAGTTGAGCGTTTGCGTAATCAGGAAGTTATGTGTCAAGCTTGTGGTATGGTATTTTATTTTGTTACGCCGGATACGGGTTCGGCTGATTTTGAACGGTATCGACTATGAAGTAGTCTTGGTTTTTTGAAGCGGGTATGTATTTTATAGAAATCAGGTTAACAATCGGCCTGAATGTTTTCTATTCCGCAATAATGAAAATAAACTTTCGAAAGTAAAAATTGCGACACCTATCTTTGTTACAACTGTTAAATAGATAAAGGTTAGGTCAGGAAATTCGCCATTAATAAAAAACGAATTAGAATAATGGATATTTCAGTTCCTAAGAGTCCTGTAAAAAATAAACAGTAAATTAAAAATCTGGGCACTAGATTACGGCCAATCCACAGATGACCTTTGAGTTTGCTTTTTCTTTGACAACATATTCGCCATAATCGGTTTTCTCCAGTAAGCCCCTATTTTCCAGTTTTTGGAGATGCCTATACGCTACACTTGAACTGCTAAGTTTCAAACCCCGCACCACATCACGGGTTCCTATGGGTCGGCCTGTCCGAACGGCAAAAACATAAACTTGAAATGTTGTACCTTCCAGTTCTTCACTGTTTTCCATAGTCAACAGGTTTAACTCCTTGGACCAACCGCCACTAAACTTGAAGAATAATATAAGCGGAGCATTTCATTTTTGCCAACCAGGTTGTTATAGAGGTATTCGTTGCCAAACCGTTCCATATGGATCAATTTTGAGCCGCCGCCTTGGGATGAAAGACCATCAATTACATCGCCTGCAACTTGACCGCCTATGTAAAATGTTCCAGTTTCTAAAAGTGTGCGATTTGCGAATTGGGTGATTCCTGATAAGGCTACCAGTCTTGATTCATACGGTTTCCAAGTCAGGTCATCGGCTGAGGTAAACCTGTTTTGTTGGTTATTCTCTATTTGGCGATAGATGAAGAAGGGGTAGGTTATGTGTGCACTGCCTTGGTTGGGTGTGTATGTGATGTTCATCTCTTTGGCTGCACTGATGAAAAACTCGTTCATTATTACTGAGACGTTGGAGTAGTTTGTGATATTGAGGACTACAAAAAAGCTTCCTATAGTATCTTGAATTGATGCGGGGTCTTTGTTGTTTCTATAGAGACTTTCAATGTTTTCGCTAACGGGCTGAGTTGAAAAATAGGCGTAAGCAACATCTAAGTCTATTTGGGCGCGGCCATTTGGATATTTTGGGTCTGTGTTGATGTTTGAATTAAACAATGGATAAGCAACGGCTAAACCGATCATAAGCGCTGCAAGTCCTATAATGACTAATTGAATCTGAGGTCTCATGTTAAATCGGTTTTATTACAGAATAAGGTCCCTAATAATTCTCCCTGGAGAACCGTATGGTTCTCATAGCCGAATCATGCCTTTACTCTAACTGATGGCAATCTCCAGGCTGCTGTTATTTCTGTGCAGAATTACCCGATCGGTTGGTCTGGGTAAGGGTTTTAGCATTTTGAAAATCGTGAACAGTGTTGTTTCGTAATGCAGTGTCAAATCATTTAAACAAAATGTGTGTCAACTACTGACTCGGACTGCGGATGTTTTGGGGATTTTGAACCGGCAAACTTATATGAATAAATATTCATATGAATTATTATTCATACGATTATGAGGCAGAATGAATGAAAAAAGGACTCACCAATGTTTGCTATCGCTTCTTTAGCAACCTCTCCAATCCCACCCGCCTCGCCGCCCTTGAACGGCTAATGACTAAACCCATGAGCGTAAGCGAACTCGCCGAAACACTGGGACAAGAACAAAGCATGATAAGTCACAACCTAAAACCCCTCCTCCAATGCAACATCATCACCATCCACAAAGAAGGCAAACGACACATCTACACCGCCAACAAAGAAACCCTCGCCCCCATCTACACCGCCATAGAAAACCATGCCCAAAAATTCTGCCCCACAGGCGGAAAATGCCTAAAAGAGGAAAAACCATGAAAAGAAAAATCGTACACATAAACACAGAGCTCTGCAACGGATGCGGAGCCTGCATCCCCAAATGCGCCGAAGGCGCCCTCCAAATCATAAACGGCAAAGCCCAACTCATCAAAGACACCTACTGCGACGGTTTAGGCGCATGCCTAGGCCAATGCCCCCAAAACGCAATCACCATAACAGAACGAGACGCAAACGCCTTTGATGAAAAAGAAGTCCAAACCCACCTCAAAACCAATAACCCCCAAACACCCCCCACACCCATCGCGAACCCCCACCAAACGCCTCAGTGGCCCCTAAAACTCGATTTGGTACCCCCTAAAGCCGCCTTCTTTGAAGGCGCCAACCTGCTGCTTGCGGCTGACTGTGCACCCGTGGCACTTAAAAGCTTCCACAACATCATGACCGGCAAACGGGTCATCATCGGCTGCCCCAAATTCAACGATGCCCGGGCCTACGCCACTAAACTCACAGACATCATTGCCCAAAACAATATTGCAAGCATAACCGTGGTACATATGGAAGTGCCCTGCTGTACCGGCCTTAAATGGGCAGTCAACAAAGCCCTAAAGGACACGGGTAAACAGATTCCACTTAAAGAGTTCGAAGTCAAAATCGGGGGTGACATAACTGAACTCTAACCCAAACAATACCACCCCCGAGAAAAATCCCCAGACCTGCCCCGGACTCCGCGACCTGCTCCAACCCAAACCCGCCTACATCAACTGCCATGTCTGTGGATCCGAACTCGAAATCTGGACCGACGAAGACAAAACCACCTGTCCTAGTTGCGGTGCCGAATGGAAACGCCCCGATGAAAACGCGGTATGCCTGCAATACTGCCAATACGCCGACAAATGCCGCGGTATCATAGCCGAACGCAAAAAATAGTACACACATAGCTTCTTAGCAGTAGTCATTGGGGTCTAATTTGTACACACAACTACACGAGGCAAAACATCTGTTGCTTTCTAGCCCGCCTGCCGGCACGCATAAGCCGTTTGGCACTGTTGCATAGCTAAACTTGTTCTTGAGGGTTAGGGGCGTGACAAACCCCGAGAAGCAGGCATTTATTTAGCTATTTAGCAACCGCTTATTTTTTAGATTTTCTTCTAACCCGATTACCATAAAGTATATTTCTCTTAAGGCTGTAACACCTCAAATCCGTAGAGAAATGGAGTGCCCCTTTATGCCCCTCGAAGCAGTCATATTTGATATGGATGGAACCCTAACTGCTTTCAACTTAGACTACAAGGCCCTGCGTGGAGAAGTCCGAGAGTACCTCCTAAGAATCGACATGCCCCCTCAGTGTTGCCTGTTAACGAAAGCATCTTTGATATGTTGCAGAAGGTCAAAATCTACTTTAGAAACAACACTAAACCCCCAGTTTTTTGTGACGTACAGACCCAGTGTCTAGCCATCGCCGAAAAATATGAAAAAGAAGCCGCTGCCGTCACCAGTCTAATGCCTGGTGCCCTAGAAGCCCTAAAAGAACTCACAAAAATGAATCTAAAACTGGGCTTATGCACCCTTAGCAACAAAATGACTGCTGACTATATTCTAAATCGCTTCAAAATCCGAGAATATTTTCAAGCCATAGTTACACGCGACGAAGTAAAACGGGTTAAACCCGACACTGAACAGCTTGAACTGGCCCTAAAAACCCTCGCCGTCCCCTCTGATGCCGCAGTGGTTGTTGGGGATAGTATCATAGATATGCAAAGCGCCAAAGACCTCAAAGTCCTCGCAATCGGATTACCCACCGGCATCTCAACTAAAGAACAGCTGATAAAAAATGGCGCCAACTATATCCTAACCTCATTAGTCGAGTTGCCGAGTTTAATAACAAAAATAGCGTAAAATTAAGGGATGGTTACAACGCCATCCTCCCGGCAAACGAGTTTGCGCTCCCGTATTAGCCGCTTGAGCACTTCTGAGAAGACCGTTTTGGCTTCTTCGCCTCCATGACTTATACCAAATACCTTGGCAGTTTCTGCAACCAACGAATCATCACTTATACCTAAAGCGTATTGGGCTACTTGTTTCATAGCAGTTTCAACTTCTTCAGGAGCGATGTATTGGGGTTTGCGTTTAGATTCAGGAACTCCCGGTGTGGGTACTCTGAGGGGGGTTTCTTTGAGTCCTGCCGGCCACAAAAAGCTGCCTTTGATGGTGACTTTTTGCTGGCGCAACAAGTTATTGAGGGCTTCTTTTACGGCATGGTTAATTTTGGGGGTTATTTGCTTTATACCCCAAGTTGCTGCCAGCCGCCCCACTGCATAGTCAAAATGAAGCGGCCCCTCATTGGCTATTAGATCCCCTAAGAGTTTAGTTTGGTTTTCACGGTTCTCAGGGAAGTGGAATTCGTTTTTAACACGGCTATCTACATTGGCTTTGGCAGTTTGCGCTTTGATGTAGGGGTTATAGGTGGCTTTGAGCGGATAAACCTTGTAGGGCACACCCAACTTTTCAATACCCCCATACTGATTTCTCTGAACATCCAAAACCGGTGCACTAAGAGAACTTTGGGAGTCTTGCTCTATTTGCTGTACCTGTGCTTGCTCTATGGCTTCTTTTAGTCTCCGGATTTCACTATCCCGTCTTGCAACCCAAGCAGGCGCCCAAATACGATGAATACGCCAACCCAGCTGACGCAAAACCTGCTCACGGAGCCGATCACGATCCCGGGCGCTGCTACTGGATTTATAGGTATATCCATCACATTCAACCCCTAAGAGGTAGTGACCTTTACTCACAGGATCAAGGACCCCTATGTCGATTTTACAACCACTGCACCCAACTTCAAGCACTAAGGCATACCCCAGCTTTTTGATTTCATTAGCCACATCTTCATCTAACGCAGAATCAAAGCCCCCCTCCTTAGTCTTAACCCGATTGAGCGAATCTATACCCTGCTCAGCATAGTCAAGATAGGTACGCAGAGTTTGAACGCCTAACGATTGAACCTCAGAGTCGATGTCTGCGCCTTTGATGGAGGTGATGAGCACCACTTTTTCTCTTGCACGGGTAACAGCGACATTTAATCGACGTTCGCCGCCGGGCTTGTTGAGCGGACCAAAATTCATAGTTATCTGTCCGTTTTGATCATAGCCATAGCCGACGCTAAAAAGGATGACATCGCGCTCGTCACCTTGCACGTTTTCGAGGTTTTTAACAAAGAAACCATCGATACGGTCTTCTTTGAAGAAATGCTCAAACTCGGGGTGCTCTTTTAGGCGGCGTTCTATGGCTTCTTCGACAGCTTCCATTTGGGCAATGCTAAACGTGACAACGCCAAGAGTTTTTTTGGGATAGGTTTTGAAGTGTTCAAAGACCAAGTCAGCGACTTTTTGGGCTTCGGCGGGGTTGTCGCGGTTGCCGCCTCGGTCATAGGTGGCGCCGGGAACGTGTACGAGTTTGACGCCTAAGCCGTCGGTTTGGGCTTTGGCTGAGGGGAAAGTTATCATGGTGTCATCGTAGAAACGGTGATTGCTAAAGGCGATGAGGCCTTCGTGTCGACTTCGGTAGTGCCACTTTAGGGTTTTTACAGGTAAGCCGATACCTAAACATTCGTCAAGGATGCTGTCAAAGACTTCGATGCTTTCGTCGGTTAGTTCATCCCAGTCTTTATCGTCTATTAGGTTCTTTTGGAAAAAAGAGGTGGGGGGGAGTTGTTTGTTGTCGCCTGCCACCACGATGGTTCGGCTTCGGTAGATGGCGCTTATGGCGTCTTCGGGAACCAGTTGGGAGGCTTCATCAAAGAGAACCAAGTCGAATTTTAGGTCCGGGGGCAGAAATTGGCTTACTGAGATGGGACTCATCAGCAGGCAGGGTTTGAGTTTAACAAGGAGGTTTGGGATTTTTTGGAAAAGCATACGCAGAGGCATAAGGCGGCGTTTCTTTGCGGCTTCTTTGGAGAGAACACCAGCTTCAGCATCAGCAGCTTGGATAAGTATGTCTTGGGGTTTGCGGCTATTAGCCGCATCGATAACCATAGCTGAGGTTAAGCCTATGAGGTCTTGGTCGAGTTTTTTGAAATCGGCAATGAGCTGTTCATGATTTTCGCGGCGGAATTTGCCGAGTTGGGCATCTTCGGTGTAGAGGTTGTTTATCCACTCCTGATAGGTGCTTTTGCGGAAAATAGCCACCAAATCTGCTGCAGGAGGCTTTTGTTCAACAAGACGCTCAAAGAAGCCATCAAGACCGCGCAGGATGAAGCGGGTTTTGGTGTCTTTGTAGTCTATCCAGACCTGCAAATCATCTACCCGATCACGAAGCACAGCTATGCGTTCCGCTATAACTTGCATATCACAGTCAACTAACTTTTGGTCATGATAGCGCATCTCAGATTCAAAGCGCTTCTCAAAGTCTGCAAGCACCCCAAGCGAAGCATCCCGCCGCGCAATCAACTCTGCATTGGAAGGTGCCGCTGCAACTCCTTGAGCAGCAAACTCGGCAAACGCCTCCGGCACCGGTAAATCGCCAAACGCCCCCTGAACCCTTTGCACCCACTCCAACACAGACACAATTGCTTGCCAATCAGTTTGCATTTCTTGGAAACGCACACCAAATTTCTCCTGCAACTGGGCCTTTTCACCTATGATCTGGGCCTCTTTTTTACGAATAGACTCAGCATTTTTGAGATCCTCAACAAGATGCTTGTAACTTTGAGGCTCCACCCTAGCAACAGTTAAAGTCTGATTAGTCAGGCTACAAAGAACCCCCAGTTGCTTTTCGGTTTCAATAACCCACTCCTCTAACTGAAGCAACGACGTTTCTGTGAGGCTCTTTTCAGCCTTAGGTATGGTCTTTGGCATTAACGATTCAAAGTCTTTGGTATGCTGTTCCCACTTAGCCACAGAATTCTGAAGATCCTCACCCAAGTTTTTAATCATCGGCGCAGGGGTTGTAGGGGTGGTGAGGATTTTAAGTAACGGTTCAGGTATGGTTGTGGCCCAATTTAGTTTTCTGATCTCATCGGTGAGCGCTATGGCTTTTTCGGCTCCCTTAAAATTTGTACGGCTCTTATGATAGTAGCGACCCAGCAGAGTTTGAACCATATCCGCAGAATCCGCAATTCTTTTAGCCAACTTGTTAACCTTACGTGCATCCACTAAATCCTCTAACACTGTTTTGGGAACTCTACCCTCATGTGTGACCTGAGCAATACGTTTTTGATCGTTACGATATTCACTGTTAAAGAGTTTAATACCACCCTGATAGGGTCCACTGTACTTGGTGATTAAATCATCCAGATTAAGCTTATAGATACCCTCACTATAGGTTTCACCCAACCTGCCCCTAAGCAGCCCGTGCTCCTCATAGAGCCCCTTAGCCTTACCCACCATCTCTGAAACCTCAGCAAGATAATCTGCGTTAAACCACTGAGGCTCAGGCTTATCCTCCGCAAAACACAACTGCGCCATACGAGCAAGCTGCTTTAACTGACCTATCGTCAAACCCTCACTATCCAACCCCAACATAGGTGCAAGAGCCTGAGAGGTTTCCCGCCATTTCCGCACCATCACCCCCATGCTCTTAAGATAAGCAAGAAACTTTTCACGCTTAACCAGCAACAAACTCTCCTGCAAACCCCCAATCCCAGACACCTTACCCACATTAGTTATAGCCTGCTGGAGTTCCTGCGAACGAGTCAAAACCAACTCAAAGAGCAAAGGCGTATAGCGCTCCATAAGACTGGCACGGGTTGTCTTTATCCAAGTGGTGACTTCAAGATATGCACGAGCTTCCCCTAAGAGTTTATCTAAGGCAGGGCTAAGAAGCCAGGACTGTTCGGGTTTGGGGCTTTCATAGAGAAAACCGCTGACAGCTATCAGCCACTGGATGCGTGTAAAGCTCTCGGGGGGAAACACGCCCAGTCTAGCCGAAAAGTCCTCGGTTTCCAATTCAAGCTCACGGAAGGTTTGATTAATGGCCTCTAATGTGGTCAGGACTTCACTTCGGATTTCAAGATCATACTTATCGGCTCTGTAGCCCACCCAAGGAAAGTCGGCTTCATCAACCACTGCCCAGACCTTACTGAGGTGACTGACAAGCTCCTCAAGCTCCCGCATCTTTTGCGGGGTCAACGTCGTGAGCTCAGTTAATCCAACGGGGATGAAAGGTACCCGTTCCAGACTACAGATGATACTTAGCACTTCATGGGCACTTCGTTGCAGATAAGGCCGCTTTTGATGAAGCGCGGCTACGTAGCCGTTTAAGGATTCACGATACTCGATTAATCTATCAAACTCATGATTGGAGGGCAACTTGCGGGGAACAAGATTTTCATCAAGACTACGTTTGAGTTCTGCCACAACCTGTTGCTTGTTGGCTTTACTGCTATGCATTTCCAAGCAGAAATGGGCTAATCCCACCTCGCTTAAACGCTTATACACAACTTCAAGCGCAGCCATCTTATCACTGACAAACAGTACACTTTTGCCATTAGCGATGCATTCTGCGATAATGTTGGCGATAGTTTGGCTTTTGCCCGTGCCTGGAGGGCCTTTCATGACAAAACTTTGTCCATGTAGCGCGTATTCGATACTTAACCGCTGACTGCTGTCGGCATCAAGCACCTGATAAGTTTTGGCGGGTAACTCAATGTTGTCAACGTCTTTTTCTTCAGGTAAGCCGGTTTGGATAAGACTTTCTTCTTTGATGCCTGCGATGGCACGGATGATAGGATGTTGAGTTACCATTTGGGTGTTGGATTCAAGGTCCTTGTAGATGACTAACTTTTGGAAGGAAAATAACCCTAAATTGATGGAAGCCTCAGTTTTCCAGCCCATCTTAGACACGGCGGCTTCAACTTGGCGGTAGTAGTCTGTGAGCGTTTGTTCTTCCCAATCTTCGGGCAAGGATGGTAGATCTATACGATAATCATTGTAGAGTTTTGCGGCTAACGCGGGATTTAGCACTGCTTCGTCTTCTACCGGGGGAACAGCGATGCTGTAGGGGGCACGGATGGTTTCTTTGCCGATTTCAAGCGGCACTAAAATCAGCGGCGATTGTACATTTTCCTTGGTTTCTACATCTACCCAATTCAAGGTTCCAAACGCTGCATACAATATACGAACGCCCCTTTCACGATAATCCAGCAATGAACGTCTCTCCAAGGCTTTGAGGGCTCGATCAACTTCAATATATGTGAGTTTATCCAAGACCAGCTGATTTACGCTGGGCCGTTTAGGCGTCTCCTCTATGGTGGCGGCTTTGACGGGCGCTTTTGCGGTTTTAGCTTCCGCTTCAGGCTCAACTATGGCGGGGGTTCCTTTAGTTTTGCTGTTTGGCTTAGTCTTTGTGCTACCTTTTGCCTTGGACTTATCGGTCGCTGTTTGCTCAGTTTTTGTTGGTTTAGGTGCAGGCGGCATATAGAATTCTAATCGGCCAGTTTTTACAACAAGGGTATCAAAAATCTTTTGGGCATCAGGCTGAGTGATTGTGAGATTACCGCGTTTTGTTTTACGGAAATAGAGCAAGTTATTTTTCCGAGATAAATCAATTAGACGGGATTTCCAGTCTTCAACACGTTTCATAGCCTGGGACACAGGAGCCGATTCAAGAGTTTGAGTCATGAGGCACACATCCACTACGTTGAGTTATTTGTATTGCATGTCGCATTCTTTAATATTTACGGTAATTCATCAGGTACCCAAACAATTATGCAGTAAACTTGAGGGATAAAAAAAAGTCAGTTGATGCACTAAGTGCGCTCGACTGCATCTAAAACCACCCGCAACACATTATCAGAGCCGCCCTCTTTGGTTTCCAGCACCTCAAGTGATATGTCGATCTCTTTTAGGGCATTCAAAAGTTTCTCTTTACCGCCGCAGGTATCCAAAAGCACAATGCCTTTGATACCGCTAAACAGTCCTCTAATAGCTGTCTCATCTATGCCTTGTTGTTTGAGGCTCCGCTTCATATCAGCAAAGAACTCTATCATACCCGGCCCCATAAACATCAAGTTATGCTCAGGATTCAGTTCCAAGCTTTTGCCTCTACCGCCAAGTTGACAGTCAATACAATTCAGTGCATCCACTTTAACAACACCGTGCTCTTGGGCTAACTTTTCCATTTCTCCATCCTGACCCAAACAGAGGTCACCGTAGAGCAACACAATTTTGCCGTTGAACCGATTTTTGGTGTGTACAAGCATCCTGCGGAGATTGCTTTCCAGTTGGGTATAGTCAACGTGAAAGTTTTTGCTTACAAACACCAATTCAGCATCCAATTTGCCTTCGGCTCTGAGTTGCCTGAGCTCCCCTTTGAGGACACTACAAGAGACAATACAAACAGAACTTTGAGACGCCATGCTTTCAGCCTCCTCCCAATAGCACACGATACCAAAAAACCTTTTCCCAAAGACAGGGGCTCTGTGTGCAAAATGAAAAGCTACCAAAAGCTAAATCAAGCAGTCAATCCTTAACTTGGTTGGTGAGGGTTCTGGGATCGAGGTTTTTCTCTCTTCCTGAATTTAGAGATTTTCCAATGATCGACGGAACCCCCACCAGTGTGGGTATAGTAAAATTAATTTTGAAAATTTCCACATCAAAATAATGTTCACAAGAAGCTTTGTTGTAACTTTGCAGGTGCTCTATTCACAGTTCACGACCTTGGAGAATGGTCAGATTTAAAAAACTGAAAAGTGTATGTGACCAAAAGAATTACTTAGGGTTTGAAGTGATAGCGGTGCCATATCGGCCAATTTTGAGACGAAGTATGCGTGCCAAAGTCCAGTGTTAGTTCCATGCCGATTTTAAGTTGTTCCTTAGTTATATTTTGTATTATGCCGGGAATTTTCAAGCCACCTTCGAGTTCAACGATACCCACAGCATAGGGTGTTAATGCTTGGAACTGTTCGGGTGCTACTTGGATCGTGGTGTATGTGAGGAGTCTGCCTTTTCCTGTAATAGGTGTCCAGATGAATTCTTTGGAGAAGCAGTTATTGCAGAGGGGTCTGGGTGGCAGATGGATTTTTCCGCATTTTGTGCATTTTCCGGCCATCAGTTGATTTGTTGTGAGGAACTTGTAGAATTGCTCAATTGTAAACGGTTCTGTTGTGCTCATTAATTGTCTCTCCTGTAGATGTGCACTGTTGCAGTTGCACCTGAACCGCCAAGGTTTTGCGTTAACCCGACTTCGGCGTCTTTGACTTGGCGTTTATCGGCCTGTGCGGTGAGTTGTAGATACATTTCATAGACCTGTGCGGTGCCTGTTGCGCCGACGGGGTGCCCTTTGGATTTGAGTCCGCCGCTGGTGTTGACGGGTATGGTTCCTCCGAGACGGGTTGCGCCGGTCTCGACGAGTTTGCCGCCTTCGCCGGTATTGCAGAAGCCCAGGTCTTCATAATGCAGGATTTCTGCTATGGTGAAGCAGTCATGGACCTCGGCAAGGTTAACCTGTTTGGGGGTAATGTTGGCCATTTCGTAGGCTTCTTTTGCGGCCAGTTTGGTGGCGTTTAGTGAAGTAAAGGTTTGGCGTTCGTAGAGTCCGATGGTGTCGCTGGCTTGTCCACTGCCTACTATGTGGACGGGTTGGTCGGTGTATTTTTTGGCGAGTTCGGGCTTTGTTAGAATTATGCAGCTCGCACCGTCTGTTATAAGGGAGCAGTCGTAGAGTTTAAGCGGCCAGGCCACATATTTGGAAGATAGGACGTTTTGGAGAGCGACTTCTTTTTGCATTTGTGCTTTGGGGTTGAGGGTGCCGTGGTAGTGGTTTTTGACTGCAACCATACCGATTTGCTCTTCAGTGGTGCCATAGGCATGCATGTGTGCGTTTGCCATCAATGCAAATAGTCCTGGAAAAGTGATCCCGTGGAACTGTTCAAAGGGGTAATCTGAGGCCATTGCAAGGTATTCAGTGACCTCCGCGGTGGTTCGATGGGTCATTTTTTCTACTCCACCCACAATAACAACATCAGCTAAGCCCGAGAGAACTGCATATATGCCTGAGCGCAGGGCGGCACCTGAACTTCCACAGGCGGCTTCGGTGCGGGTGGCGGCGATGCCTGTGAGTCCCGCCCAATCGGCCAATGTGCTACCGGTGTGTCCTTGATGCTCATAGGCCTCACCCATATGCCCAATAAACATGGCTTTGATGTCTTGTTTGGGTTCAAGTTTGGGACAACGGCCAAACGCCTCTAAAGCCGCTTCAGCGAAAAGTTCTCGGGTTAATAAGCCCTCATGCTTGCCAAATTTAGTCATGCCAGCACTAATTATGCTGACGAGTGGTTTCCCATTCAACCCATATGCCTCCCTTTGAGTTATACAGTAAATAGCAAAGCGGAATAAAAACTATGTAGTGAAACCGTGTTTGGTTGTGGCGGTTGTTTACTCGCTCTACATGTGCGGACCGCTATGTGCGTTTTTATATTGACCTGTTAGTGTAGGGGGAGTTGAAAAGTTTAAACGGCGAAGGGAAGGGATAAATCGTGCTTTTGGCATACTGCCGCATAAGTGTGGATTGTCAGGTGATGTTGGCGCTTGGCATTAAACGAGTATGAAGTAACATGAAGTTGGTTGTTTGTATATGAAAAATTCAAAGCGATGTTCAAAATGTAGTTCTTATGATGTTGTAAGAGCACCTGGGAGAAGTCAGGGGTATGGAATTGGAAATAATATTTCGGTTGGGTTTGCTTTATTTAGTCAGGTCGTAGTCACCAAATATGTGTGTTGTAGTTGTGGTTTTATTGAAGATTGGGTTGATAATCCCCACGATTTGGCAAAAATAAAGAAGCAACTTAAATGATCAGCTAAACGACGCTAGCTGTAGATGGCTTTTTCGGGGTTTATATCTTACAGTATGCCGAAAAGGGTTGTTACTTCTTCATCAGCTATTACGCGTTTGCTGGTTTTTCCGGCGTTTTTTAACATACTGTGCATTTTTTCCTCCACGGTTTTTGCTAAAAATACTTTAAATTCAATGCTTCGAAGCTTAAAAAATAGGGTGGGGTCGGAATCAAATTTTGCACCAATTGCATATAAAACCGCGCATACATGTTTACACATATATGCTGAGTCAGGACAGGAACAACTGAACTGTATTTCTCTATTTGATGGGAATAAGCCCTGGTTTTTTTGCGTAAATAGCTCTTCGAGGTCTTTGGGAAATCTACCCTCTACGAGTTCTTCCAAGCCGTTTATCTGATTGTTGCAGAGTTTTGCCAGGCTGGTTAGTTTTTCTTTTAGAAGCGGCTGGATCGATACTTTCACTCGGTAGGGTGTAGCGCTGCTGCCGCAAACTAGTGCACATACTTGTCCTGCTTCGATTTTTAAATCTATTACAAACCCGTTTCTCACATAACTTCTGCCGCGTCCTATGCGGTTTGAATAATCTGCATAGCTCTCAAGGTTTTCGGTCCAAGCTTTTCCCCACCATGATTTCGCGATGGTGCGGCCCTCAATAATAACTGGGCAAATATCGGGATTGGTTTTTTTTAGTTTTTCGAGTTGTTTTTTTGCCTTTGCGATTTTTTGGGCAACTGTTTCATATTCAAAGTAACCCCAATAGCCCATTATTTATCCCCCGACATGCGAAATATCTTCATTAATTCGCTATTGCTCATTTCTGTAATCCAGTTTTCCCCCGAAGCCCCAATAATATCGCCTGATAGCTTTACTTTTTCCTCAATCATCAAATCAATTTTTTCCTCAATGGTATTGGCGGAGATAAATTTGTGAACCAAAACATTATTCTTCTGACCAATGCGAAACGCGCGATCAGTTGCCTGATTTTCAACCGCAGGATTCCACCAACGGTCAAAATGTATCACATGATTTGCTTTGGTTAGATTAAGCCCCACACCCCCGGCTTTTAGGGACAAAATCATGTATGGAACATATTCTCTGCCGCAAAAGCGTTCAACAATGCCTTGACGTTTTTTAACGGGTGTGCCGCCATGCAGAATCAATCCCCGACGCTCAAATATATTCTCAAGAAAATCATCAAGCGGATTTATAATTTCTTTAAATTGCGTAAACACCAAAACCCGCTCACGTTTCTCGTAAATCGTCTCACATATATTTCTCAGTTGTATGAATTTCCCACTATACTGCTCATCATATTCTGATTGCCCAAGATAATGATCCGGATGATTACATATTTGCTTTAAACGCAAAATACTTGTAAGAATCAAACCTTTTCGAGCAATGCCCTCATCTGCATCCCCGAGTTTTACTTCCAACTCATCAACAAAATCCTGGTACAAAACAACCTGCTTCTTACTGAGATGGGTATATGTTTTCATCTCAATCTTGTCGGGCAAATCAGAAATTACCGACTTGTCAGTTTTAAGGCGCCGCAAAATAAAAGGAGATACAACCGAACGCAACCGGCCATAATCATTTCCATGATCTTTTAGCCTATTAACAAAAGTTTTAAACTCTGACATATTCCCCAAAAGCCCAGCATTCAAAAAATCAAAAAGCGACCAAAGATCAGTTAACCTATTTTCAATTGGCGTTCCAGTCATGGCTATCCGCGAATTTGCCTTTATGCGTTTTGTTGCCTTGGTCTGCTTGGTGCCAGGATTTTTGACAGCTTGCGCCTCGTCTAGAATCAATAAATTCCACTCGGCATTCAAAACAGGTGTAAGCTTACTAACCATGGTGTATGTTGTGATGTATAGATTGTAAGTATTATCAATTTCAACATTGGATTTATGGTGCAAAACTTTGTATTTGATATTGGGTGCAAATTTTTCGAGTTCAGTTTTCCAGTTGCCTATAAGCGAGGCAGGGATTACTATAAGGGAGGGGTTTTTTTGTTTTTGTGAAATTCGTAAATATTCCAGTAAGCCTATGATCTGAACGGTTTTTCCCAAACCCATATCATCAGCAAGGCATGCGCCAAAGCCCATTTCTATCATCAGAGTCAGCCAATTCAGACCTGCTTGTTGATAGTGTCTTAGAACAGCTTTAAATTCGTCTCCGGAGGAAATATTTTTAATTTTTTCGGGTTTTTTAATTTTCTCAAGAGCAGAGGTTAGCCATTCGCCGTTTGAAATTTCAACCATGCTGACATCGGATAGGTTTAGTAGCTTTGCGGTTTCCATTTCCAGACGCAGGGCCTCAAAGATGCCAATGGAATCACCCCCAGCATATTGTTTAGCTTTTTCCATGATTTCAAGGGCTTGTTTTAATTTATCGTGGTCAACTTCGACCCATTTTCCTTTTAAGAAAATCAAACCTTCCGCCTGAGACAGCAGAAAAGTTATTTCTTCCTCACTTAAGGCATCCTCGCCCAATATGATCTGGGGGTTAAAGCTTAAAATCGCTTTTTTTCCCACTTTTGATATGCCCTTTTCTCCAATGGTTACATTTACCCCGATTTGATTTTGTTTTTTTCGCCACCAATCAGGAATTCGACAAATAATGCCGGATTGCTCATAAAGTGGCACTTCCTTCAAAAATGTATAAGCTTCGTCCGCGGAGAATCTAAGGGGACTGAATAATTCTCCTGATTCTGCTAGCTGGGAGATCAATTCACTTCTTTGAACCGCTTGACTAACTGTGGAAAGCAATTCTAGCAGTTTAGTCGTTTGTTCTCTATACTCAAGTAAAGCACTTTTCAGCGGGACATGATTTACTTTTCCCTTCTCGGATTTTGTTGAGTATGTTGCCAAAAAAGCAAAAGGCAGGGCATCGGTTTTGCTCTCAACTAAATGAAAAAACACTCGGCCCATTACGGTTAAATTTGATCGGTGTTCAGCTAAAAACCGCTGAACGGTTCCATCATATGTTGCGATAATGCTTTTAAATACTTGTTCAAGCTGACTAAAAATTTCAAGTAACCACAGTTTATTAGCATTCTCCATCCCGGGTACAAAAGGAACAGATAACAGTAAATCCTTAATTTCCTCGTCGGTGAAAACAAATTCTGTGTTTTCACGGGTAAATTCGATGTCATTTTGCAACGAAATTTTACTTATCATTTTTTCAGAAAGGACATGAAGAAACTTCACGCCATCGCTTAGGTCGCCTATAGGTTTAAAGCCAAAGAAAAAAAGCGTCTTGTACGGATTTTCCAAAAAACTCTTTTGCAACCCCAAATCTTTAGCCGATACATCTCCCCGGCCCTCAAAATCCAATAGGAACCCCCGTTCCTCAAAAACCGCAATCAGCTTCTTATTATCCATACCCACCACCAGCCTTTCTGCCCCGCCTAAGTCAACGATTGGCCTTCTCTTAAATTAAAGCGTTTTGTTTTTAATTTAATGGCCATCTTGAACTCTGATGCCTGCTTAGTTTATCCTTAGGTTATGAGGGTGCCCACATTTTCTCCTCGAACTGCCGCCAACATATTTTGGGGGTCAAAACCGCTTACAACCACTGTTTTAATACGCCTATGTTTGAGAATTTTCACAGCTTCAGGGTCGATGATTTGATGGATGCCTGCTTGGTGCTCGTTTTGCTCAAACACCTCTGACAGCTCCTCAAACGTTAAGCGATCAAGTTTAACAGCGTCAACGTGTTTACGGGGATCTTTATTATAGACCCCCAGCTGATCTGAGCCTTTTAAAAGCATATCCGCATCTACCGTTTCGGCCACTAAGGTGGCAACGGTGTCGGTTGTGATTCCGGGTTTTAACCCGCCCATAACTGCAACTTTGTTGTTGCTGAGACATTTGGCGGCTTCATCTATGGTAACTGCGACGTTATTACCGCCATATCCGCCGAGTTTTTTGAGAAAAAGTTGCGCAAACAACCTTGAGCAAGAGATGGCAACTTCGTCTTGTGCATTCATGTTCAGCTCGAGTTCTTTAGCTAATTCAATAAACTGCCTTGCCAATGCGCCGCCGCCAACAACCACAACAACCCCATGTCCCTGTTGCTTAAGCGTGATGATGATATGGGCATATTTAGCTAACAATTGCGTGTTGATGGGGTTTGCTACGACACTGCCGCCTATTCGAACCACAATACGCATCCCAATAATCCTCGAGTTTGTTATAGCTTGGGAGGTTAAAAATCTTTAATACCTGAATGAGTTAAACAGACTACACAAAACTTAAGGGTACACAACTACCCGAGAAACAAACAGTGACCCACACAGCCCCCACCAAAAACAAAAACGCAACATCCAAGACAAAGAAGCACCCGCTGGCTAAAAACCATGCAAACCGCCCAAACAAACACCCCAAAAAACACCCAACTAACCCCCCATAGCTGATCGTGAAGGAGATATCTACCAATTGTATAACATAGCCTAAGCAGCAATCAAAGTTTTGTTATCCGCGCTAAACATGACCGCCTAACACCCGAAGGCACCCATCTGGGAGAAGGGGTGCGCAGCAAACCCCCAGGCCGTTTCCCCAAAACCCTAAAACCCCAACTAAAAAGCGGGAAGCCACCTTGACTCTGCGATATATAACTACCCAGATTCAGTGCCCTCAAAATCGATCCGAGGCCGAGCTGGCACCTGCGCGCACGTCGTACGCATGAATTTTAGTCTGCAGATGTAATTGCGTTTTTTTGAAAAATAGTTTTTTGATAATCTAGTTTGCGATACATTTATAGCTAGTCTATAACAATAAGTTTTATGCACTATTTTAAAAGTTGGGTAAAATGCAAAAAATACTAGAACAC
>JAIRTW010000038.1 GCA_031254875.1 Candidatus Bathycorpusculum termitum | reverse complement strand
AACTTTGCTTGCGTTTCTTGCAAACAAAATCCCACCCTTCGAAGAACTAACCGAAAAACCACAGGCCATTTCAGGTTTCAATATTGAACAAAAATATCTAGTCGCCTTAACAGTTGCCGGAGCAATAATCAACACAGCCCAAAACATATCCAAAGCCAAGAAACTCTTACAATTCGTAGCTGAAAAAGACGACCGCGAACTAATCTCTGCCCTATTTGCCTTCCTACAAAGACCCCAACGTCGCGAACTATTTCTAGAAGTAAAAAACAACCCCACCATACTTAGAGCCCTTGAACTAACCGGCAAAGCACTCTAAAGATCCTAACCATGAACATCGACAACCTAAAGAGTGAACTTTTAGACATACGAATCTTTTGCGGACGACACTTCCCCTTCATCATCATACCCCTAAGCTACGCAAAAATCATAATCTCCCATCAAATCCCAACCGCCGGAGTCAACCAAAAAGGTCACATAATCATAAACCCCATCTGGTGGAACACCCTAAATATTGAATCCAAACGCTTCGTCATAATACACGAATGCCTGCATAACGTTCTTTGTCACCCTTTTCGAGCACACCAATTCAACCCCCAACTATACAACATTTGTTCAGATGGCAAAGTCAACCATGCAATAGCTGAAGCAAACATACAAGGCATATCCTACCAAAACAACGACCTGATAACACTAAATTCTCTGGTAATTATAACAAAACTAACCATAGCTGACCTGCAAAAAATGAGCACCGAAGAAATAACCAAAACCATAGAAAACAACCAAGACATAAATAGTCAAAAAAGTAGCCTGAGCGATTTACATCAAACTTTGGACGGGTTTGGAGATGATTTGCTACGGGGCGATTTTGAGGGCGAGATTCTCCAAGAGGGTGAACCAATTCTTGACTCATCTTCTCGGGAGGGACTTGAGGCGGCGTGGCGGGGGGTTTGTGAGAAGGCAAAAACTTTTGCTAAACAAGCTGGAACGTTGCCTGCGTCATTTGAACGGTTGGTAGATGAGGTGCTTGAGGTGAAGCCTCCTTGGCAGACCGTTTTTCGGTTTGGTTTGCAGGGGAGTTTTGTTTGTGATTCAAGCTTTGCCTACCCTAACCGCCGAAACACTGACCTGCCCGGGCAAGTTGGTTATTTGGGTACGGTTTGGTGTTTGGTTGATACCAGTGGGAGCATCAAACAAGATCTGTTGAAGGCTTTTTTGGGCATAGCTAAACACGAAACACGACAGGCGTCGCTTAAAGTTGTGGTATGGGACACCAACGCATATGAAGTATTGAGGGCTGAGCGACCCTGTGAAGTGGCCCGCAAAATTGTTTCAAAGATGAAAGGTGGCGGCGGAACAATATGCCTACCGGTACTGCAGAAAGTTTACAAGCTAATGAGTCCAAATGACGCGGTAATCGTGCTCACTGACGGTGACATATATGATGCAGAAAAGAAAGAAACCAAAGACCAGTTCCACAAAATTGCAAACAAAGCCAGTTTCTGCTTAATTGGCTACACCCACAGACCCGTCCACGCACCCAGTTTTAAAAGTGTCTTCATAAAACTGTAACACCAAGCAATGTTTCTTTGAACAGATATTTAGTTAGTTGTTATCGGCTTAGGGCCGTATTTTCCCAGTTTTGACCAGTTAAGTTTAGTTAGAGTAAAATTCAATTTGGAGGTATTTTAATGAGTTATTTAGTTGAAAATGTAAATGTTAGAAAATTTGTAGCGAAAATCTTTGATTGTCAATTTAATTTTCAGTGTGGAGGTGGTTTTTGTGTCTTTAGCTGAAGCGTTTTGGATGGCCAAACCCTGCTGGAAAGGCTGTCGAAAAAGTGGGCCTCGGGATAAAGTGGTTGTTGAAGGTGGCGAAGTTCGGTACTTTTTGTGGGGTAGTCAAATTGTCACTTGGAACAAGAAAGAGAACACTTTACGGGTTGATGATTGTCACTGGAAAACGACTTTAACGTTTAAGCGATTAAACAGCATCCTCTCAAAACTACCGATATTCATACGCAGCATTCACGGTGTAACTTGCCTTGTTGATTCTACCACGGGTACGGAGTATGTTTGGGAAGGCGTGCATCTGATTCATTTGGAAACACATGCGGTTCATCCGGGTATTTTGCGTAAGACTAATCCCAAAGTGTCACAAGCCCTGCAAAAATATTACACCACAGCAACAGAACTAATGAGTAAACATAGACAACTAGTGGCTCAAACGTTAACTGATGAGGTTGTTTGCTTAATTCCTAAACTGTATAGCAACGGTCAATTTCAATTGTCTCTGCTTGGCCTATACGTAAATGGTGATGCCTTTAGAGGGTACGTTGGAAAGGTTGCCTGTTCCAAAGTGTATTCTGCCTTTATGAAAAACACGACCCAATCCTTAGCAGATCACCTTACGATGAAAGGCGAGGAGCTTTATGGCCAAGAAATACTCTCCGCAATATCTGAGTTTAGAGTTGAAACCACTTGTTTACCCCCAAAAGTGGTGCGTCAGCTTGCTTTGCTAAAACTTGTGGAGGCCTAAAACTTGAGCACACACATCGTCCAAGAATCAGTAACCTTTGACGGAGCCACCCTTATGGCAGGAGGGGTAAAGTTGTCAGTTGAGTGTTGTGAATTTGAGGGAGTAGATTTCTCCTTCACACCCCAATATGGTCTGCTACTGTTAAGGAAGGAGACTAAAGTTGAAGCGCAGTGGTTGCTTAAGGAACTTGCAGAGTTGCCGCTTGCAGATAAAGTAATAAAAGATGTAATTCGACAAGCATGTGATAAAGGCTTCAAACTAGCACAGTTGGAGCTTGAACGGTACCGACAGTTTGTTCCAACAGATGAGCCCAAGTTTTATGCTGAGATGGATTATGGTAAGCAATTGGATATGCGGGTTATTTCTTTGGTAACCTGTGAGAAGACCCTGCGTTTCTATGCTTCAGCGGATATGCGTCAAGTGGTATCACAACTTCCCGTAAATGCCTATCGATTCTGCACGACCTACACAGGATTTATCCTCACCGAAGAAAGATACAAAGGGTTACTTGGTCGGGAGAAGGATTTCTTTGGGTTTGTTGATGAGCTTAACCGTTACACAGGTTACATACGAGGCGACACCTGCAGTATATGTTATCAAAAATACTTTGAGGATACAGAACAAGCATATGAGCTTCTTAGAGAAATTCGCAACAAAGTGAGTGGCAGAGAGAGTAGAGATCAGCTTTTTCAAACCTTGGAACGCAACGGCTATTTAGAATTCTCCGAAGGCCTGTTTGTACGCAACGGCTGGTCAACGTATTACGTTTCAAACAACGGAGACGTACAAAGACTATGCTATAACAAAAAAGTGGAAATGCGCGAAGCAATCCTAAAAGCACATGCTAAAGGAAAGCTTCCAACAAAATTAGAAGAAGTAACAGACAACCTCACCCTAAAACGCATAGCTGAAACTGTAGGCAAAACCCGCCCAGAACTCACCCTACTAATCCTACCCTAAAAAACCGCGCTAAGTGCACTTAACCGCCCGCTCTCTATAATATTCTTTTATATTTTTTTTAACTGTTGCGGTTCCTATAAGTGTACTTAATTTTTGTGTGTTGTTATTAGTGGTGGACTTAGGTGTCATGTTTGTTTGGTTCTTTTTGTTGTTTGTTTTCTCTTTTCCAGTATTGGCTGTTAGGCGTGTGTTGTTGTGTTGTTGTGTTGTGGATTTGTTTGTTTTTCGTTTTTTTCTTGTGTGTTAGTTGATTTTTTCTGTTTTGTTTGTGGTAGGTTTGGTTATACCGTTTGGTTTTGTGTTTTTGCAAGTTGTGTTGGAGAGGTTAGTTCTTTGTAGGTAAAGCATTTTGTGAGGTGGTCGTTTACCATGCCTGTGGCTTGCATAAATGCGTAAATTATGGTTGAGCCAACAAATTTGAAGCACAGCTTTTTCAAGTCGTTGCTTATTTTATCAGAAACCGGGGTAGTTGGGAGTATGTCTTCATTTTTCGTCCAGTTGCCAGTAACGGGTTTGTAGTTTACGTATTGCCATATGAACGTGTCAAAACTTCCATACTTTTCAACAATGTCTAAAAACCGTTTGGCGTTATTCACTGCGGCATTAATTTTTAGCCGGTTTCTTATTATTTTCTGGTTTGTCATAAGCTCTTGAACCTTTGCAGCGTCATAAAGAGCCACCAACTTAGGGTCAAAGCCATCAAACGCTTCCCTAAATGCTTCACGTTTCTTAAGCACCGTAATCCATGTAAGCCCTGCCTGCATACCCTCCAAAACCAACATTTCAAACAATTTAACATCATCATGCACCGGCCGTCCCCATTCATTATCATGATAATCAACATAAATAGAACTATTACCCGCCCAAGAACACCTAACTTTTTCACTCATAAAACATGACCTTCCACACATCAATTCACCCTAAAAATAGCAGATTGATAAATTAAAACTTACCATAAAAACTGTTGCCGTTTTGTAACTCCATTATAAAATATCCCTTCACAGTACATACGTAAACAAGGTTACTAACAAAAAAATAGCTGAACTTAACTTTGATAAAAAAACAAGTTACAACGGAAACTGGAACTACACAATATACCACAAATTATTAACATATGTTACTTTCTTACAATTCCTTGGTGCATCAAGTTTAGCATCATAAGCTCTTCTTTTATCAATATCACTTAAAACTTCATAAGCAAAATTTAGCTCCTTAGCTTTCTCTTCACACTGCACCTTAACCCGTTCAGGCTCACCCATATTCAAATCAGGAGCATAAAACTTTATGAGCTCACGATACGCATTTTTAATCTCCTCACGTGTGGCATTCCTATTTACCCCTAAAACCTCATACAAACTCTTACCATCAACTAAATCCATTAGTCTAAACCATCACAATGAATATTTTTATTTATCCTAAGCTCCAAGCATCAAATTAAATATTACTCCACCACCAATAAAAAACCGCGAACGTTGGGAAAGACCAGTTTCTGATTTTGACAAAACTATTTTTGTTTGATTCTTGTAGACCGATGTTACACTTAGGCTGTTGAAGTGTTTTTGGTTTTTTTGTCGAGGCTTACAGGTTCCATATGTAAATCTGTGTTTTCTTCCAACACACTCCAAAATAACAGAAAGTTAATCAGGGCAAAAAAGTTTTTACATAAATACTTCAATGAAAATTCGTTTTATAAGCATTTTTTATTTGTTAATGCTTTTTTAAGCATGCTTAACGTTGGGTCAAGTTACATGTATTTTGTGAAATAGTTGATATAGTGAATTTGGTGTCGAATTTGGTGTTATAACTGGCATTAAAAAATTATGTTGAAATCAAGTTGATGGAAATATCACATAGGGCAGTCCATTAACGTCAACGATATTACAGCTCACATCGAATAATTCCGAGATATTCTCTTCGTTTATCAGTTCTGATGCCGTACCCATTTTGTATTTCACTGGACTGAACATCATCAGTATTTTGTCCGCGAAACGAGATGCCAGATTTACATCGTGACAAACCATAAGGATGCTTTTGCCCTCGTCCTTAGAAATCTGTTTCAAAAGTCGCATGACTTCGTGTTGATGTTTAATGTCCAGATTGGCTGTGGGTTCATCGAATATCATTATTTTTGTGTTCTGTATAAGACCTCTTATGATGGCGATCTGTTTGTACTGTCCTGTAGAGAGTTCGTTTGTTTTTTTATCAATAATGTTGCTCAAGCCCATTTTGTTAATATATTCTTGTGCTACGATGCGTGAATTGTTCTTGGTAAAAATTCCGTATCGAACATCAATGCTCAGAGTCACGTAGTCCATCACATCTAAAGCAAAGACTTCCTTCATATCATTTGAGACATAGCTGAGTTTTTTTGCAAAATCTCGAAAAGAATATTCAGAAACGCGCTTATTTTCAATGGAAACGTTCCCTTTCTGGTAGTTCAGTAATTTTCCTATGCTACGAATCAACGTGGTCTTTCCCACACCGTTCGGACCGATGATACATGTCAAGCCGGGCTCATTGATGACAAAGGACATGCCGTCTATGATAGTACTTAATCCGTATTTGAATGATAGATTGGTTACCTCAATCAGAGTATATTCCTCCTTTACGCGACAACAGCAGGAATATTAGGACTGGACACCCGATCATTGCTGTCACTATTCCTATTGGAAGCGTGCCAGGTGCTATGGTCTTTGCCACAATGTCTGAGAATACCATGAATATCGAACCCACAAGCATTGAACACAGTATCAAATATTTGTTGTTCGCACCTATGATGAGGCGAGCTATATGAGGCGAAACCAAGCCTATGAAACCGATTATGCCAGTAAAACTCGTGATCCCTGCAGCGATAAGAGAAACACATATCAGCATCAGGAGACGAAATCTATCAACATTTATGCCCATGCTTTTTGCAGTGTCGTCATCGTAATTCAACGCATTAATTTTCTTTGAATTCAGATATATGAATGTACACGTAGAAAGTACTATAATCGACATGATGGTCAAATTTTCCCAGTTACTCCTGTTCAAGGTACCTATTGTCCACGCATAAATTGCAGAAAGGGACAAGGGATCGGCCCTGATCATCAAATATGCGGTCAGAGCATCGAAGAAGAACATTAAAGATATGCCGATTAGTATTATCGACATTGGAGAATTGCGTCTAAATTTAGATATGAAAAGTATAAGGGTAACAGGTAGTAATGAAAAGATAAATGCAAATATGACTGTGCCGATACCAGTACCGATGATGAATATTTTGGCAGTTATTGCTATGGTAGCCCCTAGACATGCACCAGACGATATACCTGTAGTGAACGGATCTGCAAGCGGATTTTTCAGAACTGTTTGCATTGTTGCGCCGGCAACGGTCAATCCGACCCCCGTAATCACCGCTGTGAACAGTATCGGTAACCTAAGGTTCCATACTACAAGATAATTGAGGCTGTTGGGATCGCCACGGTTTAACAATCCATTAACTATTTCTCTGTAAACATCTGAAAAACTTATTGAGTAGGATCCCACGCCCAGTCCTATCAATGACAGCAGTACCAGTATTCCCACGAGTATGATAATTGTGAGTTTTTTATCGGCCCTCACGATGTCGCCTCAATCCAAGTATGAATAATAAATACACATCTCTGATGCTGTCCAAGATGTATAGTGCATTATCTCACTCAGAAAGTATTGGTATTCACTTTCTATATCTATCACTTCCGAGTATAGCTCTGGGTACATCAGGTATGCGTACGACATGACAGATATTATGTAAGAGGGGCCAAGAGTATTATCCCATCCAATTACTCCGATCTTAATGCCGTTCATATATGGTCCGTACATGTCTAGGCATTCGTTATAGAATCTTTCTGCATCGCCCGGTTTAGAGACGAATACGCCATCGTGTTGGAATACAATCAGTTCCAGCCCCTTTTGGTATAGTGCTACTGCATCTTCTATAGAGTAGTCCATTATGTACCATATGTGTTCTCCGTATGTGGAGGCTAGATTATTCGCGCCGCAGAAGATCGAGTATTCATAGTCGCCAACCCCGGGACCACGCAGTTCTGATTTACCTTCGGATATTATCATTTTTACCTTGTTATCGTCAGCAATGGTGGCTGTGATGTTAGCGATCTTGGCCATTATTCCATCGTGCCACTCCAGATATTTGTAGGCATTTTCCGTTTTGCCCATTAAATAGGAAAACGTCAAAAGACCTTGTGGGACATTCCCGTTTTCCCATGTGGATAATCTTACCACCTGTATTCCATATGGTTCCATTTCCTTCTCAAGAGTGGGTACGAACATATCGACCGTCCCTAGAAATAGGATAAGGCTGCCATGCCTGTTCTGTAGTTCGACTAATGCTTCGCGATTTGGGTCATCCATATCTCCGATATTTGTCACAGAAGGAGACAGAAGATCTTGGAATTCCTGCCTGTAATCGCCAAGTACCATTTCATCAGATCCCACCAACAATGTTGGATCAACCAGTAATGTTGCCTCTGTACAACCGACATTAAAGGCTACCACATGTTTATCAGCAGTATTTTTGAATTTACATATTTTATTATCCACGTTTAGGTACCATATGTACTCAGCCTCACCTGAAAGAAGTTTTTTCACTTGTTCGAGATCCTGCTCATCAATATTTCCATCTCCATTTGCATCGTATGCGACGTTATAGAAGGAATAATCATTGGATATGTATTCTTCAATTAGTCTCAAGTCTTTTTCATCAATGATGTCGTCTTCATTTGCATTCCCAAGAATCCACAACCGACCAGACATTGTACTCGTTTCTTTGTCGCCAACATTGCCCAACGATATTATTGTAACTATTCCAGCAAATACAACTATGCCTACAAGACTTATCGTTGCTATTTGTTTTTTGGAGACCATATCATAAACAACTATTATCTCTATTTAAGCGTTATACGGAGTTTTGGATGGCGTTTCAAAATTATTTCGGGAAATTTCAATGTTAACTGACACGCGCACGTATGTTACTTATGGGTTTATTGTTGCTTTAGATTGTTAAGTTTGGTTATAGTTTGTTTGAGTATATCAGCTCGGTATTGGTCTCCATTTTGTTCAAAAATTTTTAGAGCTTTTTCGCACCAATCTTTGGCTGTAGCAAATTTCTCCCTTTTAAACGCAACGTTATATAATAGAACATACATCAAAGCTACACCAAATTTATCTCCTATTTTCTCTTTTATTGTTAGGGTTTTATTGTACCATTTTTCAGCAGTAACAAAATCTCTTCGCTCCTCTGCAACCATCCCTAACAACTGATAAGTTTTGGCTGTACTAACCTCATCACTCAACCTTTCTTTTATTGATAGTGATTTATTGTACCATTTTTCAGCAGTATCAAAATCCTTCCTTCTAAACGCAACGCGCCCTAGTTGATGACAAGTTAAAGATGTGCCAGCCTCATCACCTAATCTTTCTTTTATTGATAGTGATTTATTGTACCATTTTTCAGCAGTATCAAAATCTTCACGTTCCTCTGCAACCAACCCTAATTGATGAAAAGCATAAGACGTACTAGCCTCATCACCCAACCGCTTATCAATGTCTAGTGATTTATTGTACCAATGTTCAGCAACAGCAAATTTCTTCCTTCTAACCGCAACATTCCCTAATTGATTATAAATCAAAGATGCACCTGCCTCATCAATCAACCTTTCTTTTATTGCTAGTGATTTATTGTACCAATTTTCAGCCGCAACAAAATCTCTCCGCTCCTCTGCAATCACCCCTAGTTGATGATAGCTTTTGGATATACCAGCCTCATCACCCAACTGTTTATCAACAGCTATTGATTTATTGTACCAATTTTCAGCCGCAACAAAATCCCATTTTTTAAATGCAACATTCCCTAATTGATGAAAAGCAGAAGATGGGTCAGACTTATCACCCAACTGTTTATCAACAGCTATTGATTTATTGTACCAATTTTCAGCCGCAACAAAATCTCTTCGCTCCTCTGCAACCATTCCTAATCGATGAAAAGCTACCGCTTCTTGCAAAATATTATTATATTTTTTTGCTATCTTGCTGTAATGTTTATACAGTTTTTCTGCCTCTGTAAAATTGCAGGTTTTTTGGGCGTATATAGCCAAGGCATCTGTCAGTATCAACAGAGCATCTTGCATATTTAGTTCTTGAGCCAGTTTCATGGCTCGGTAGAAACATACGCTGTATCGTGCAAAAATGACCCGTTGCTCATGCAACATTCTCGCAATATATGTTGTTATTACGAGTATTAATCTTTGCATCACATTCACAAAGGCTCGTTTATCAATATCACTTGCAGGGTGAATTTTAGTTAGATACTTATGTATTGTAGGATGGATTTGATATGTAGTGCTTTCAGTATGGTGGCACAATCCTGCAGTTTCCAGAGTAGACACACACTCAACTATTAGATCGTGCGCGTTTTCTGCATCATTTAACATGTCTCTCAAAAAGTTAAGATCTACATAGTGCTCATGTAAACCTATTATTCGTAACACTGGTATAACTGTCTGACTTAGACCTTTTTCAAATATCAAAAGGGCTACGTTGACTTCTGAGTCATTGAAATTATCTTCTATTTCGGTTAATAACTCTGTTGTTGATTTTTCTTTCAGCTGTCGTAATATACCACGTGCAACTAGTGGGTTTCCATTCGATTTATCCATAAGATTTTTGTAGCCCATACTTTTGCGGTCAAGCATCAGATTTAAATCAGACACTACAACATTGCAATATCGCCAGAATTCCTCACCCTTAAGACCGAACAGTGGTAGACGACAACATCCTTGTGATGATAGCCAGTTTTCTTGTGAACGACTAGTTATAAGTACCTTAGTTTTGCCGCCATGTAAACCCTGAAGAAAATTTTTGAGTAGATTTCTATCGTTTTTAGATAATAGTGCAAATACGGCAGTATTTGGAATACCTGAGGCTGACTCAAAGTTATCCCAGACAATAAAATAGGGATTACTTTTTAATTCTTTAGTTAAAATACCCAGTTTTTGTTTTGTCGGTAATGCTTGTGTCTGCGTACCAAATAATGTACCTATTAGTGTGTTGATTATGTATTCTGCACTGAGAATGTCTTGGAAACTAAACCAAAACACTCCCTTACCTAATCCATGTGTAGCATCTAACCACTGCAGGAAGCCTTTAACTGCTGTTGTTTTACCCTCTCCTGCCATGCCATGAATAAGAATACCTGCCGTATATTCACGTATAGCGTGTTCTAACTGTAAAATAGTTTGATCACGCCCAATAAAACCCCACTTGTCTAAAATTTTTGTGTCATTTGGCAACTTACTTGTTTGTATTGCGTTAGGTTTGAGTTTTGGCAGGATAATTTTTGTTGTTTGTTGATAGTGTACGGGTACTATCCAGTCGTATAATTCTACTTGACCCGCGAAGGTATCCCGCAGTTTGTTGTTGTACATTGCTTGTCGTGCAGCAAACATAGCTTTAGCGACATCGCCACTTTCGAATAATTGTTGATAGAATGCAGGTACAAACACTTTTGCTCCACTAATCCAAAGGCCATAACTCATAGCTACCACACTGGGTATACCTACTTCCAGTAACTCGGTTGCTACTGATGCAAAAGAATCGCCAGCATCTTCATCTTGCATGGCTGATTGGCAGGCATTGAGAACCACAAGCGGTATATTACGGTCCCGTAATAATTCACCTAACTCTGTAGCCTCAACATCATCACAACTACCATTAGACAATTCAAAGGACAATATACCCCCTGAATCTGGCACATATTTCCCGTGACCATCAAAATGTATAATGTGATAAAAATTTGGTTTTTCTTTCAATACCTGTTTAAGTTTGTCATATGTTGGAGGACGTAACACATCAATATGTACTGGCCAACCACCTTCCCCTACAAAATCCACAATTGGACGGGCTAATGCTTGAAACTCTACTGGCGACTCATCGGTTGGTCTAGATATAATATATAAAATGTTGAGTCTATCACCTGGTAGAGCGGCTATTACTGGTTGAGTAAATTCAGTTTGGTCTCTTTGTCGTGTGATGGTGCATTGTTGAGCTAAAAAACCATCAGGACTTTTTAGTGCTTCCCAAGGCCAAGCCAACACCGCAGGATCAGCACTAACTATTACAAGTTGCAAATTAGCTAAACCCTCTTGCTGAGCCTTACAATACCAATCACGCGCAGGCTCATCGGCGAACAAAGCCTCAAAACAATCCCGCCCCCACCGAGACAAAACCGTCTGAACATCTTCTGCATATGTACAGTAGGCATAGATGGGTAGTTCCAAATAATCTTCCAAATACCACTGTAGATCTTGTTTGAGGTTTTTATTATGTGATCCAACGAGAACTTCTTCAGGTGATGTTAATGTAACTGGTTGAGACGGTTGCCCATCACACATAACAACAAATAATAGCTTATTATCAGAAGATGGTTCATGCTTAATCTGTAACTGCATAACTCAACCAAAACCACCATAATTTGAGCAAAATAAGAATATATAACTGATGTAAAAAATTTTGTACAAATGAAAGGATCCAGCGACTAAAAAGCTGGTTAAAGTTAGCGGTATCCTTTTTTTAGTCGGGCTATACTTTGTTTGATTTCATCTGAAAGCGTTTGATTTTCAATTTGCCCAGAAATCTTCAATGCTTTGTTGTACCATTCTTCAGCAACTTTGTGTTTTTGTTGTTTCTCTGCAATTCCACCCAAGCGGCAATAAGCGTATGCAACATCCAATTCATCGTCTAATTTTAGTCGGATGGCTAATTCTTTTTTGTACCATTCCGTAGCATCCTCAAATTTTTGTTGTTTCTCTGCAACCACACCCACCCAATAATAAGCATCAGCTATATTTGATTCGTCACCTAATTTTAGTCGGATGGCTAATTCTTTTTTGTACCATTCCGTAGCATCCTCAAATTTTTGTTGCTCTCTCATAATTCCGCCTAAGGAATTGTGTAAAAATAACTTGCAATAACATATAAGTTGGTGTGTGGTAATCGTACCTTAACAAGGGTGTGATTAGCCTGGAAGAGCACATTAAAACTATGTTACCCCTACTAGAT
>JAIRTW010000043.1 GCA_031254875.1 Candidatus Bathycorpusculum termitum | reverse complement strand
TTTTTGCGGAGTTTGGAACATAGTATACCCCTCAAACGCACCCGACCCCCGATACCACCAGCCATTATAAGATAACTTTTTCAAATCCCCACTCGCGAGAATACCCCCCGTCGGCAAATCTAAAGTCCAAATACTATAATCAATACTACTACCCACAGAGCTAGAATCAGACCCATTTGCCGCCTCAACAGGCATAACACCACAAACAGCCGCCAGCTGCAACAGCAAAACACAAACTAAAAAGCTTACAATATACTTCCTAATTGCCGTATCCATATACTTTGCTTTCATATGATACCATCTTTGTGGATGATGTGCAATTCAAGTTATTATACATATTCCGATACATTTAATTAAAGTGTTTACCAAAAATACACATTATTTTCAATTTTATCAACCCAACCACCACACCAAACACAAACACGGATGTTAACCTAAAATCCCAGAAGTGTAACTACACCGCTATAATAGAGCGTAAAAAACGTTGGAAAAGGGATTGCTGGTAAATTAACGGTTTTTAAATAATCCGTAATTCCCGGGTAATTTTCCAACCACAACATCATGTCCAACAGGAACACTTCATCAACCTCATTCATGAAAATAACGAATTTAACAAGGTTATCTGTAACAAAAAACCACACACAGACTGTGGTTAGAATTTTATAAATTCTAACCACCGAGACCAAAATGTTCAGTACACACGGCGCTAAAAACAAAAAGCCAATATACTATCTACACGCCTCAAAAATATGTACTGAAAAAAGTTGTGTGTGATAAGTATTAAAAAGAACTAAATTTGCCTAGTTTGTTTGATGTGAGAGGTCAAGTTTCTATCCTGCACAAATAGGTTTGATTTTTGTGGTTAGAAAAACTACCCGGGAACTACGGGATAATTTGAATGTTATAGCGTGTGTATAGTGTAATTATGTCTGTCGCAGATACCTGAAGACTACTAATTCAACCATAAACCAGTTTCAACAGTATTTCACGCCCCAATACTTGACATAGTTACATTTTTTGGGAATTTAGGATGTTAACTACAAATGCATTGAACCGTTCTACAGTGATCCCCGAAATTGAACTGGCACTGCATCGGTTTCATTTACAACATCGAGTTAACCCAAATAATTTTGTCCCAAAAATTGCTTAAAGGTAAAAACAAAGAAAGAGGTGAGAGGTGCATTTATTGGACGAGTTCGATGCGTCGTTTACCCCGTGCCATCGAGGAGGTGCGGATTTTACCGCTGACCTCAAGGTTTAACAACAGTTCATTGAAGTCTTTGAAGCCTAAGTCTTCAAATTCGTCTTTGAGCTGTTCATAGAGGTCGTCATCGGTCATGTCGCCTTTCTTTTGCAGAATTTCCAATAGAAAAAAGTATGCTGGACGGGTTTTCCAAGTTTTCATCTGCGGCATAAGCGATTCCTTCTGTGCTATGCAACTGGGGTTGCTGGCTTTTGTACTTGTCGGATTTGTTGCATGAAACTCTTGTACCATTTCTCCATGTCAGGCGTGATGGATGGACCCATCTCTTTCATGGCATCCTGGAAATCCTTCATGTTAACTTCTTGGGCATTTACATCATGGCGTAGGGAGTGCATCGCAGCTTCGCGGCACAGTGATTCAATATCGGCGCCGCTGTAGTATTTTGTCATCATGGCAAGCTGGTTTAGATCAACATCTCGAGTAATAGGCATACTTTTGGTGTAGATTTTAAAGATTTGTAGTCGGCTTTTATCGTCGGGTTCAGGTACATAGATGAGACGATCAAATCTACCTGGGCGTATGACTGCGTTGTCCACCATGTCGGGGCGGTTGGTTGCGGCGATGACAACTATATCTTGGAGTGTGGTGATGCCGTCCATCTCAGTGAGCAACTGACTTATAACACGTTCAGACACGCCACTATCACTCATACCTATGCCTCTTCTTGGCGTAAGAGAGTCAATTTCGTCGAGGAATATGACTGCAGGTGCGGCCATACGGGCTTTGCGGAAAACTTCACGGATTGCTTTCTCTGATTCGCCCACCCATTTGCTGAAAACTTCCGGCCCCTTGATGGATATGAAGTTAGCTTCAGATTCTGTTGCAACTGCGCGTGCAAGCAAGGTTTTGCCACAACCAGGCGGACCATACATCAAGATACCCTTGGGTGCGCGGATGCCCAGCCGGGTGAACATTTCAGGGTTTTTCAGCGGCCACTCAACAGCTTCTTTTAGGTGTTGCTTAACGTCATCGAGCCCGCCTGTATCGTCCCAATGCACGGTAGAAACTTCTATATACACTTCACGCATCGCTGTGGGAGTGACTTCTTTGTAGGCACCCACGAAATCATCCATGGTAACTTCCATTTTTTCAAGCACTGCGGGGGGGATACGCTCTTCTTCGAGGTTAATCTGAGGCAGATACCTGCGGAGCGCTTTCATAGCAGTTTCTCGGCTCAGCGCCGAGAGGTCAGCACCTGTATAGCCATGGGTCATCTCAGAGAGTTTTTTAAGGTCCACATTCTCCTCCGCCAGTGGCATGCCACGGGTGTGAATCTGGAGCACCTCATAACGGCCTTTCTTGTCAGGAACACTGATTTCGATTTCACGATCAAATCTACCGGGTCTACGCAACGCAGGGTCTAATGCACCGGGACGATTAGTTGCACCGATAACGATGACGTTACCTCTGCCCGACAAGCCGTCCATCAATGCCAAGAGCTGGGCAACGACGCGTCTCTCCACTTCACCGGTGACTTCCTCACGTTTGGGTGCAATTGCATCAAGTTCATCGACAAAGATGATACTTGGCGCATTTTGCTGGGCTTGCTGGAAGATTTCTCTTAGCCGCGCTTCTGATTCACCGTAGAATTTACTCATGATTTCGGGACCGTTGATAGAATAGAAGTTAGCCTCGGATTCATTGGCTACTGCACGTGCAAGCAAGGTTTTGCCACAACCAGGCGGACCGTGAAGCAGGACACCCTTGGGCGGTTCAATCCCGAGGCGCTGAAATAGTTCAGGGTGCCGCAGGGGCAACTCGACCATTTCGCGGACACGCTGGATTTCTTCGTGTAGCCCACCGATGTCCTCGTAGGTTGTTCTTGGGAGACCCTTGCCTTCGGGTGCAGGTTCGTTTAGTATGGTTAATCGGGTTTCGGTGGTAACTTTTATGATACCATGCGGACGGGTTTTAGATACAGTAAATGGGATGGCATGTCCCAGCATCATAACCAAGGTAGTATCGCCTTCGACAAGTGTACGCTCCATAAGGCGATTTTTGACGAAGTTTGTGAAATCTTCATCCACGTTGAGGCGCATATCCACCGGCGCTAAGGTAAGGGCCATGGCGGTTTTGACTTTGGCAGGGCGGATCACCACATATTCGTTGATGGCAACACCACTGTTTTTTCGTGTGAAGCCGTCGATGCGGATAATATCGCGATTCTGATCTTCACTATAGGCAGGCCAAGCAATCGCACTTGTAGTGCGTTTATTAACGATTTCGATTACGTCTCCAGCGCTTATACCCAGTTTCTGCATTGTCCGCTGGTCGATGCGGGCGATCCCTCTACCGACATCTCTTTGCCGTGCGTCTCCAACGCGTAATTGAACTTCGCTCATTTATAAATGCTCCAAATAATCTGTCACTTAAGGTGTATGTTTGAAAAAGAACTGTTAACATATATAAACTTTAAAGCTCACATCAAGAACATTCAGACGTGTGTCACTAAAAAGGAAAAAAGATAATTTGTGTTAGTCCCGACTGGTTCGCCGTATGTTGAAAGCTTCAGCTTGACTAACACCAGAAATTTTAGCGAGTGCCGTTTCGAATTCTTCAACGACCCCACCTAAATCTTCGGGAAAGCGCACTTGAACAAGAAGCGCTCTGAGTCCAAAGGCTATATCTTCTGTTCCCCAGCCTTCGATAGAAGCAGCTTGGGGCAAGATGGCTATAACTTTTTCTTTTAAGGGGTCAAAGTTTTTGACTATGTCTTCAGGAAAAACTTTGTAAACAACTAGAATTGCGCCCATGGTATTTCCCTTTTTATGGTCCTTGGAAGCCGCAGTTGGGGCACTTGTATAATCTTCCGAATTTGCGGCATTTGCCATCTCGTTTAATTTGGATTTCGCCGCAGTTGGGGCACAGGAACTTTGTTGATTCACTTCCCGGCGGGATGGGTTTCCCGCAACTTGTACAGGTAACCAATGATAGTTTCTCTGACATAACTGACACTTCTTTGCGAATTATCTGTCAGGGTTCCTTATATTTGCTGTGCTCAAAAAACCTCTTTAAGCGCTGAATCTGCAGGCAGTATTCTGTTGGAAAATAGAATTGAGCCTAAACTACACCTTTTTAGCGTTTCTTTGTTTTTTAGTCGACGTTACCGGATACCTCTTGGCAGTATATTGGCGCAATCATGGAGTACCGCACAAACAAGCCGCCCTTCACCTTAGAAAAACACTTACTCCACCTAACCAACCGACCAAGACGTTCACGCAACTATTAAAATGCTCCACCTCCGTGTCTCAATATCCCCCAAAACAGGCGACCCATAAACAACCCTCTTCACCTCACCCACCACCCGCCCCTTCGCCTTAAGTTTAATCAACTGCCCCTAATCAATCACATTTAACGCAAAACACTGAGGCAAAACATACGCATAATCATCAGCCCATCCGTAAACAATTCTAAAGGACACTGCAAAGAAGGCACTTGGAGGGCTTGGCAAACTTTCTAAGCATATTCAGACAGGTTTGTTGGATCCATTTGCCCACTGCAAAGGCGGCAAACAAATAGGCGCGGCGTTTTACGGCGGTGTAGAGGCGGGCATCACCGTTTTCAGGTTCAATTTGGATTTTTCGCTTAAGTATTTTTTCTTTTTTTAATAAATGTCCAGAGTTCATCACATTCATATTGGGAAAGACCCAGATCTTTTATCAGATAGTCATTTACGCTCTGAACGTGTTCAGCCATGTCTTCGAGGAGGTTGCCTATGGTGTCTCGGTGGTGGCCGGTTAGGCGTTCTATGCTTCGTATGCCGTTTTTCTCGACTATGTGTTTGCATATGTTTGTTATTTGTTGCTCGGCTAGGTGTTTTCTGTAGAGAGGGGCGCCTTTGGTTTGCATGAAGTAGGTTTGGCAGTGTTTGCAGTGGTAGCGTTGGTGGTTGGTGGTGGGGTATTTACCTTGTTTTACGATGTGTTTGTTTTGTTGTTTTTGGTAGTGGGTGCATTTTGGGTTTTGGCAAACGATGTTGTTTTGGTTGTTGAGTTGGGTTTGGGGCATGTTTTTCCCTGGTGAGGGGAGACGAAACTCAGCCACATAAATCTATCGTGTATTAGGACACATGAATTTTTCAAGGTAGTGGTTTTATATTTTGGTTAATGAACATACAACTGACAAAGAAGCGAATACACATGTCTGATATTGGTGTAACTGTTAAGAAAAACCAAGACTTCAGCGAATGGTATGTTGAAGTCGTATTGAAAGCTGAATTAGCTGATTACGCACCCGTGAAGGGTTGCATGATTATCCGTCCTGACGCCTATGCGGTTTGGGAAAAAATTCAAGAAGTCGTCAATCAAAAAATCAAAGTCACAGGCCACCGCAACACCTACTTCCCCATGTTCATCCCCGAAGCATTTCTCAAAAAAGAAGCAGAACACTTCGAAGGTTTCACACCTGAAGTCGCTTGGATTACACAAGGAGGCGAAACCCCACTAGAAGAGAAGCTTGCAGTCCGCCCCACAAGCGAAACCATAATGTATGCTATGTTCAGCAAATGGATTCGTAGCTGGAGGGATCTACCGCTTAAAATCAATCAGTGGTGCAACATCGTCCGCTGGGAAACCAAAGCCACCAAACTCTTCCTGCGGACCCGCGAGTTTCTTTGGCAGGAAGGCCATACGGTTCATGCAACCGCTGAAGAGGGTGAAGCAGAAGTTCTCTGGGCACTCAACATGTATAAAGAGGTCATAGAAAAATATCTCGCCATTCCAGTACTCATTGGAACCAAGAGCGAGAGCGAAAAATTCGCCGGCGCCCTCTACACCACCGCATTGGAATCCATCATGCCCGATGGTAAGGCCCTTCAGATGGGAACCAGCCATAACTTGGGGCAACACTTTGCCAAAGTCTTTGATGTCAAATACATCGGAGAAGACAAGCAGGATCATTATGTTTGGCAAACCAGCTGGGGTATCACCACACGACTCATTGGGGCCATGATTATGGTACACGGCGACGACAAAGGTTTGATTATGCCACCCAAAGTTGCGCCGGTACAGGTTGTCATTGTTCCTATCCCGTTTAAAGGACTGGAGACTGAGACGATTGTAGCTAAAACCAAAGAAATCGAGGAAAATCTCAAAGCCAATAACATCAGCGTAATCCTTGATAGTAGAGACGAGTACACACCGGGCTGGAAGTTTAACCAGTGGGAACTCAAAGGGGTCCCCCTGCGTATTGAGATTGGACCTCGAGACATAAAAAATGGTCAAGTAGTTATGGTGCGACGAGATACTGGCCAAAAAATGTTTGTTAAAGATGCAGACATACTCGCCACCGTCGAGAATATGTTGACTGCGATTCAAGATAACATGCTAGTCAAAGCCAAAGTCATCCTCGACGATAAGACCAGCGCCGTACAAACCTACGATGAATTTAAACAGGTGATTGAAGGAAAAGGCGGTTTCATAAAAGC
Source organism: Candidatus Bathycorpusculum termitum (assembly GCA_031254875.1). Lineage (GTDB taxonomy): Archaea > Thermoproteota > Bathyarchaeia > Bathyarchaeales > Bathycorpusculaceae > Bathycorpusculum > Bathycorpusculum termitum. The sequence goes on along the minus strand of JAIRTW010000043.1, from coordinate 33,847 downwards.
CACATGGTGTCTCAGTCCTGAATGTGAAGCAAAAATAAAAGAAGAGACAGGCGCAACTATTCGTATTCGTCCCTTCCAAAAAGAAGAGACAAAATCGAGTTGTGTTTTGTGTGGTAAGGAAGCAAAAGAAGTAGTCTACTTCGCCCGGTCATATTGACCTAACCCGGCCCCTTCCTTTTTACTTTTTTGTTAAATGTTTTTTGTCTTGTTTGTGGGGTAATTGTTTGTTTTGCTATGACTTATGTGGGAATGTTTATTTTTTGGGTCTGCAAGAGTTTCTGGGTACGGGTAATGATAATGGCAGGCATCAAAATAACTAAGCGTGCAAGCAATATCGAATATGCCATACGAGATGTAATAGACTACACCAAAGACCTCATAGCAAACGGTAAAAAAATCTACTACCTAAACATCGGCGATCCCGCCGCGTTTGATTTCAAGACTCCGCCCAGCCTTAAAGAGGCACTCTGCACTGCCATCGCCAATGAAGACAACTACTACTCTCCCTCAGAAGGCCTGCTCGAGTTGCGGCAGGCAGTGGCAAATAAAGAGAAAAAAATCAACAATGTCGACATAACAGCAGATGATGTGCTGGTTACTGAGGGAATCTCGGAAGGTATTCAGATGCTTTTGGGCGCTATCGTGGAGAAGGATGATGAAATCCTCTTCCCCGGTCCAACCTATCCGCCCTACATCAGCTACACTCGCTTCTTTGATGGCACACCCGTCGCGTATGAAACCATCGAAAAAGAAGACTGGCAACCCAACATAGATGACCTCCGTAGCAAAGTAACCGAGAAAACCCGCGCCATCGTGCTAATCAACCCCAACAACCCAACCGGTGCAGTCTATGATCGCAAAACGGTTAAAGAAATCCTCGACATCGCTGGTGAACATAACCTCCCCGTTATAAGCGATGAAATCTATGACCAGCTCACCTATGAGAAACAATTTGTCAGCGCGGCCAACGTAACCACAGACGTACCGGTGGTAAGCTTAAATGGTTTTAGCAAAGTTTATCAAATGACTGGCTGGCGATTGGGCTACATGTACTTTAAAGGGGAAAACAAACAGCTCAACGCGCTCAAAGACGGCGTGGAAAAACAGTGCCGAATACGCATCTGCGCCAACACCCCAGTCCAAATCGCCGCAACTGCCGCGCTCAACGGCCCACAGGACTTCGTCAAAGACATCGTTGAGCGGCTAAAAGAGAGACGGGATTTTAGCTATAACCGCCTAAACGAAATCGAAGGCATAACTACAACCAAACCAGAGGGCGCCTTCTATATTTTCCCCAAAATCGAAGGCATCGGCAAGCGCTGGAAAGATGACAAGGACTTCGTGATTTCACTACTCAAAGCAACTGGCGTCCTAATCGTCAACGGCAGTGGCTTTGACCCAGTGTATGGCAAAGACCATGCCCGAATTGTTTTCCTACCGCCCATAAGCGAATTAGAAAAAGCCTACGATGCCTTGGAATGCTTTATAAAAAATGGGCATAGATACCGCGGTCATGTCGGCAAAGGGTAAAATACCCTATTTTAGATTTTTGTACCGTTCTTTGGGTCAGCGATTACTTTTTGGAATTCACGCATCAAAACTTTGGTGACTGGCCCGGGTTTGCCGTCTCCGATTATGCGTTTGTTGACTTCACGGATGGGCACCACCTCCATAGCGGTTCCCGTGAAGAAAGCCTCATCGGCATTGAAAATCATAAACGGTGTCAGATTGGTTATGGACACTTTGATTTTGAGTTTCTCGCAGGTCCCAATAATTACATCTGAGGTTATACCTTCAAGTGCACCTGTGCTGTTTGATGGTGTCAAGACTTCACCGTTTTTGACGATGAATATGTTTTCGCCAATACCTTCAGCGACACAGCCATTTGGTTCTATGCATATGGCTTCGTCAGCTCCGCATGCGTTTGCCTCGATTTTTCCTAGGATACTGTTGAGATAGTTGAGTGATTTAATTTCATGTGTTGCAGCATCCACGGGGTTTCTACGAACCCATGTGAACATGGCTGTGATACCGACTTCTTTAGCATTGCCAGCTTTGACGTTGATTGTGTCTGCGATAATTATGACGGACGCTTTGAGGCATTTGCGTGGATCTAAGCCCAAATCACCGACTCCTCTTGAGACTATGAGACGTATATAGCTGTCTTTCATTTTGTTTTTGCGTAAGGTATCAACGACTGCTTCTTTCAGCTCCTTTTTGGTTAGGGGAACGTTTAACATTATGGCGTGTGCGCTACGGTAGAGGCGATTGATGTGTTCGTTTAGTTTAAATACGATACCGTTGTAGGCACGGATGCCCTCAAAAACGCCATCCCCATAGAGGAAGCCGTGGTCGTAGACGCTGATTTTTGCCTCTGATTTAGGATAGTATTCACCGTCGATGTAAATCTGAAGTTCATTGGTCATTGTTTGTTACTCCTTGGATGTTATTTTCAATGTCTGTAATTATAGGTTGTCACCGTGATTCATATGATTCGTTTACAGCGGATTTATTAACCATGAAACGCCGGACGCTTTGACAGATACAACGGCAGAGGCAGAGGCTTAAACGGCTTATCCTCGAGTCGCTCTGATATCTTGCTGATGAGTTGCTCAGTGGTGAGGTTTTCCTGTTTACCCTTTTCTTCACGAATACGCACCGATAGTGTACCAGATTCGATTTCTTTTTCGCCCACCACAATGATGTAGGGCACCCATTCTTGTTCGGCCTCACGAATTTTCTTTTGCAGAGTCGAGGATGAATCATCTATGTCCACACGAATGCATTTAACGGCGATTTGTTGGGCTAATTCGGTGACTTTACCGAGGTACTTGTCAGAGATGGGAATCAGCCTCACCTGAGTCGGCGAGAGCCACAATGGCAACATCGGTGCTTTCCCGGTTATCTGTTCGCGGTATGCCTTCTCCAGTAATGCATATATGTTGCGTTCGATGGCACCGCTTGGACTGCAGTGCAAAATCAGCGGATACTGTTTTTCGCCTTTCTCATCCACGTAGGTGATTTCATAACGTTGGGCATTTTCAACATCGATTTGGTCGGTACTCAGCGCCGCGGCTTTATCTTGGTTATCCACAAAATTGAGGTCCCATTTTAACGCGAAGTAGAAGAAGCGCTCGTTCCAGACCTCAGCAAGCATGGGTTTCCCGAACTTTTGTGCCAATGCGGCGATGAATTCTTTGTGTTCGGCGTAGAAGTCTTTGGTGAAACGCATAGCGATCTCATAGTCGTCTTTTACTAATCCGATATTGGAAAGGACGTCAATAGAGAGGTTGAATCGGGTCATAAATTCCGTTTTAGCCTGCTCGTAGTCAGCGCAGAAAGCATGGCAGTCCGGCATGGTGAAAGCACGGAGACGCTTCAACCCGACGACTTCGCCGCTTTTTTCACGACGGAAACTGTACCTTGTGAGTTCGAAGAGTTTGAGGGGCAACTGCTTGTAACTGATTTGAGCGTCATGTGCCATGAGAAACTGGCCAAAGCAAGCGGCGAAGCGCAGAAAGAGTTCTTTATCTTCGGATTTAAGAACGTACTGGCGAGCGGGAAAACGATTGAGGTAACTGGCTAAACTAGGATGGTTAAAGTCATACATCAACGGCGTCTCAACTTCCATACCGCCGTACTGCGCCACACATAAACTCACGTACTGTTCAAGAAGCGATTTTATCATGCGCCCTTTGGGGTACCAGCGGATGTTGCCGGGGTCGCTACCGGGTTCGTAGTCGGCGATTTCGAGGCGTTTCATCAATGGTACATGGGGCGGCATCTGGGTGACGGCACGGGTTTTCTTGATTTCATAATTAGCGAATTTCTGGAGGTTGCCGTGATCTTTGAATTTGAATTCTTCCACAGGCACTAAACTGCCGTCGGTTTGGAGTATGTGCCAGTAGGATTTCATTGTGTCCTCTGCTTTGAGAGCCGCCGAAATTAGTTCTTCCTCTTTTTTGCCTTCACAGGTTGCTTGGGCTTCAGCTGGAACTGCTGGCGCGGGGGTGTAGTTGCGGGCCATTTCAGCCAGCGGGTGTCCTTTGATGGATATGGTGAATTGTTTGTTCCAGCCAAAGGGAGCCCGGAAGGTTTCTATACCCTTCTGTTTGGCATATGTCTCCATATCCTTGATAACTGCAAGCGCCTGACTGGGTTGGCTGAGGTTGCTACTAAGGTGTGCAAAGGGGTAAATTAAGAGGCGGTTAACTTTGAGTTTACCCAAAAACGCTCGGGCGTCGTCTATGGCTTTTTGTGCCAATGTTGCGTTGTCGTCTTCTTCTATGGTGGTGAAGAGTACCACGACTTCTTCAACGCGTACTTCCTCTTTTGTTGCCTCCTCAGCTATGTTGATTTCTTTTTCGATGGGCTTAAAAACTATAAAGTTAGAATGAAGCTGCAGAATGCGCATGAGCCATCACCGCCTCTAGTTATCCGTAACGCCATTTGTCTAGGGTCTTGTCTTTTTTGGTTTTTTTCTTGAAGTCTTTGTAGTGTTCCTTGCAGATGAAGGCCCGTTTTTCTGTGCCGCCGACGTTTAAGCCTGCAGCTTTAACTTTGTCGGCTGATATGGAGCGGATGGCTTCTCCGCTACAACCTGATACGTTACATTTTTCGCCTTTTTCTATGCGACCCAAACAAATCCACGCTCACATGAATAATTACTTGTACATATACGCCTTTACCTTAAGTTTCTTTTCATTTAAAGATGTAAGTATATGATGACTAGTAAGACATTAGTAAAAAAAAAGGTCATAGAGGTTTATTTGGAGACTATTTTGCTTTCAGTCCAACATTATGTTTTTCAGTTGAGTAATGTTCTGTTAAAATTATATGAAGACATAAGCTGATCCATCCATCGTTAATCTGGAGAACTTGCAACTGGTTTGTTGCATACTATAGTGGACTAGTTTAAAACTTGGATTTACAAAATCCATAAAAATCCATGTTAAACACATAACTCTGTTCTAAAACTTAAGCTAGTCCACTATATCCGCTTCGATAGTTGGTTCACATTAACTATTGTTTAACTTCGCTTTTGCAGATGTCTTGTGCTCTCTGATAGATTTGCTCTTTTTTACCCATATAGGTGGGTCCGATACCTTCCACAACAAACGATGCAGCAGCTGAACCCACACAGGCACACCAAAGCGACTCTTTTTGCCGCATATATTCCGTTAAGAAGCCGCCGATGAAAACGTCTCCTGCGCCAGTTGGGTCAACTAACACCTGTGGTTGACATGCAGTTATGGGGTACTGTGCACCTTCAACTGAGAGAACAGCCCCTTTGGCGCCGTTTGTTATGATGACTGTTTCTACACCCACATCGTGAACGACTCTAATTGCCGCTTTAAGCTCTGACTCGCCTGTAAGGGCATATATTTCGTTTTGGGAGGACTTGTAAATGTTGATTAAACTAAAGATGTCGTTATCTATTGGGGCATTTCTGCTTACGTTTCCCTGTTCATCGAAGCTCCGCAACAGCCCTTGCGGATCAAGCGACACTATGTCTGCGGCCTTTTTGAGTTCCTCGGCAACTTCAATGGAGATTTCGTTGGCAATTGGGGCTAGATGGACAGCTTTGGCGCGGAAATCTTTAGGGATATCTTCAATGGTGAGTGGAGTTCCTTTGCTTTTTAGTTTGAGGGCCCTCTCTGCGAAGTCTTTGCTGTATGTGAGTTCAAAAGCTGTTGTAGTTTCCTCGAGATTCCTTTTTACACCTGAGACGTTTATACCTTCCTGCTCGAGCCACCAGAGATAGGCTTGGGGGAAATTGGCGCCGGTTCTTGAAATCACAGCTATAGATGCATCCAGACATTTTGCGGTAAATGAGGTGTAGGCTACGGCGCCGCCTAAAACGTTGAAGGGCATTTTCCGGGTGGGCAATATGATGGTGTCGACTGAGAAGTGCCCTGCCACTGCTATGTCAAAACAGGTTACCGCCATAGGTCTAACCAATCCCCAATAGTGAAGTAGCCCTATATAGGATTAGCTCAATTCCAAAAGATAAAATACAACGGGAAGCCTCTGTTGTCCTGCAGATAACGCTGTGCCGCCAAGTTTTGATACATTTACGTTGGTTTTAATTTGGCCATAGTATTAATGGTGGCAAACTGCCAAAACCACAGTTTACAAAGTTAGACGAAAATGAGATATACCAGCAGGAGGGCCTCTTATACACAGATAAATTGCAAATTAGTCACCCATACAGGCGTTTTGCACATTAAGGTAAAGTATATTAGATGTTTTTTTCTTTTGAATTCTTGTCTTGGTGAGATTATGGAGAAAACAAGAACGTTTACTCTACCCAAACTACCATACGACTACAATGCATTGGCACCCTATATATCCGAGGAACAACTAAAACTGCACCATGACAAGCACCATCAAAAATACGTCAACGATGCTAATGCCCTCTTTGCTAATATAGATGAAGCGACGAAGACAGATACCCAGATTGATTACTGGATTAAATTTGGATATGTAAAAGCGCTCACTAAAGAACTTACCTTCAACATAGGCGGCCACATGTTACATACTATTTTCTGGGAAAATATGGCGCAGGCAGGTAAAGGCGGAGGAGGACAACCCGGCGGAGCCATCGCTGATACAATCAACAAAGAATTCGGAAGTTTTAACAATTTCAAAAAATTGTTTTCTGCAGCGGCCACAAGCACCGAAGGTTCAGGCTGGGCTGTGCTTGCCATGCATCCATGCATAGAACGACCAGTCATAATGCAGATTGAAAAACACAACATCAACATCATCCCCAATTTCCAAATTCTGCTGGCAATAGATGTCTGGGAACACGCTTACTATGTGGATTACAAAAACGAGCGACCAAAATTCGTAGATGCCTTCTGGAACATAGTCAACTGGGATAAAGCCAACAAGACTTTAGATTTAGTAAAATAACTCAGAAGTTGATTTTGGGTCAGTTACCTTCTTTTTTAATTTGATCAGTCTGCTCTACTTCTTTTAACACTGTACATTGCCGCTTGGTATAGCGGGTTGTTACACCTTTCTGCAGATAGATTGATACGGCGGCTATACTTTTGGTTGGGTCATTGCGCATGGTAATGGAGTGTAAATGGAATAGTTTTATGCCGACGGGGTCTTTGGATATTTGTCCGCTGGTCAATTTTAGTGCCAACACAACAGCATCGTTGATTGAGCCTCCAGCTGCAACGATTTTTATTTCATCAAACTTTGCCAGCCGCAGAAGGCTGATTGTAAGCAACCGCTCAACTGTGGCGACCCTGCTGACGCTTACTGTCTGCTCTGTAGCATCAGTTATGTTTTTAGCCTCTTTCTCAGCCAATGCAGCATAATCGCCTGTCTCCTTCTGGGAGAGATGCGCTGATACAGCCGCTACTTTGCCCAGCGACTGGACTTCGATGGGCGCTATATCTATGTCGTCAACATAGACTTTGGCTATTTCGGTTGCCATGTTGATGGCTGAACATGCTAGAAACAGCGAATCATTTAAGCCAACAACGTTTACTTCACCTGTTTCCATTACGTCAGTTAGTATGCTTTCAACTATATCAGTTGTTTTTGCTGAAGCATCTGCGGGTTTAAGGAGAATGATTTTACCTGTGGAATCTTGACTCATAACGGCACCCAGTAAGTATTCGGGCATCTGTCAATATAACACTTGCCAATAAAAAACCAATTAATTATAATTAAGCGATTGGAGTAATCTTTATCGCGGCTACTGGGCACTGCATCTCGCAGGCTAAGCAGTGGATACAGTCTTTTTCGCGGGCGGGATCAGCTTTGCGGCTTGAAAGCGGATGATCGGGCGTATCAACCATCTCGTAGAGAGAAACGGGGCAGACATCAACACATATACCATCACCGAGGCATACATCCCAATCTACCGCCGTGTTTGTTCCATGGATTCCAAGTTTAGCTGGGGGTTCAATGGATCCCCAGACTTTATGGCCACGATGTTCACCTGTGGCTTGACGTTTGGTTTGAAAATCAGAATCAATCGGCAAAATAGTTCACCATAACAGTTGGGAGAGACAAATAGTTAAGAGTTTTCTTCCAAACTTTAGCTAAAAGGGTTGCTGGAGTTTTTCTATGCATCTTTTCTAAGGAGCATGTATTCAGCTATATTATGGTTTGTTAGATTTGAGCTCACTCGTTTTCATTGAAACTTAGTTTTTGTGCTGTTTTTGTTCAACAAACATATTGAATGCCTGTCTGCGCATGTTCGCCTCAATATAAAGCAGTATCCCCTGAGAGCCGAATACATACTCTAAGGAAAAATACTACATACATAAACTGTACAGGCTCAATATTAAATCAGAAAATTTAGCAGATTAAGTGAAATTAAAAAAAATAAATGGGGAGAATTGATTTTAAAGTTCCGCATTATGGCTTTTTCCGCAGTATAAGCACTGTAACTATGCCGACTATCACAATTGCAAGGATTATACCAATGACTGCAGGTATAAAGTACAGGTCTGTTGCTGTTGGCTCTGGTTGCGGTGTTGAAGTGGATGATACGGCCTCATCAACTGCGAAGGCCGCGTTTGCATGTGAACCAAAAAAGCCGTTATTGCCTGCGAATGTTGCACTTACTGTGTATGTTCCAGCGATTTTTGGTGTCCATTGTAAACTATAGAAGCCGCTTGAATCCGTGGTGGCAGTCCCAATAATATAGTTATTATTGTTTGAGTCCGTGACACTAATGGTTACCTCGACGCCGGTAAAGTTGGTTGGTTTTGACTGTTGCATATAGACATATTCCATCCAGGCACTCATGGATGCATCAGAGGCAACTGGAACCCCGTTGGGGAATCTTGCCGCCTGTTCATTCTGAGTTGTACCTGCTGAAATATCGCTAACTGTTCCGCTGATGACGACACTTTGTCCAGATAACGCAGCCAGACTTGGAGCTGTTATTGTGGTTTTAGTTGGCCCCTTGGCAATGCAGTAGAGTTGGTTGTCATAGTAATTGTAGTATATCAATGAGCCATCTGCTAGGACGCTGGTAGATGTACCTTGTCCACCAGTTTGGCCTGGCCAGCTGAGCATCTTGTAGATTTCTTCGCCAGTTATAGCGTCTATACAGTATGTTGAGAAGCCCTTGTATAATGGAGCGTTTGGCGAGTGTTGATTGTTAAAGGCGTAGACTTTTCCGTCAGCAACTGCAGATATGAAAATGGGCATCAGACCCCAAGATGAATCTGCACCGCTGTTGGTATTGTTGTATCTCCAGAGTAGTGAACCATTTGAAGTGTTATAGCAAAAGAGTTCTCCACCATAGCCCTGCACATAGAGATTTCCATATGCGGTGACACCTCTTTGACCTGCACCAGAACCGCTGCTAAAGTACTGAAATGCTTGAACTTCTGTTTGTGTTGGACCCCAGAGGAGACTACCGTCTCTGAGACTGTAACCTAACCATTGCGTCGTTTCAGCATCGGTCATGGTCCAAACTCGGTTAACTGGATCGAGGGGACCAAGTGTTCGCGACAAGTTGCCTGAGGGAGCCTCGTAGGATTTTTTCCATAGAAGTTGTCCTTCGTTACCAGCTTCTAAGCTCATTACCCAAACTGTATAGGGATCAGGTGTGCCTCTAGTTGTGCTGACGCCTGCTGTTATGGAGGAACTTGTGCCAAGTATTATGTCGCCGGGTAAAACGTAGGAAATAGAAGGTGCAGATATCCCTGTTAAATCAGCAGTTATGGATACATTCCAAGAGTATGCAGTGCTACAGTCAATGGATTTGCCGACTGGTCTGAATTGTAAAGCGGCACTACCGGTTCCAGGTAATCCTCCAGCAGCCATTGGTGCGGCGGTCCAGTTCCATAGAGCAAGCGAGCCGGTCTTTGTGGTAGCGTTGTAGTCTAGTATGTATTTAACGATTTCACCCTTTTCAGTGTATGCAATAGTGCCTGCAGATGGAACACCTGTTAGGTTAAATAGCCAATTGCCGGTATGCGGGTCAGTTGCAATCCATGTTTGAGTACCTGTTACACCAGGGGTAGCAACTGTTTGCCATAGGTAACCGTTTGGTACAACACCGTGCTGGTTGGGTGATTCGTAGCTGTAAAGTTGGCCAAAGGTTGGACTAATGCTGTTATTTGTCCACAACACTTCACCTGTCTTTAAATCTATGCAAGTGTAAGCCCCACCGACGTTTGAGTTACTTAAGGGTGCCTTGAAGAAAACTTTACCGTCTAGAACTATTGCATTCACAAATCTGCCTTCGTATGCACCGCCTGAATAGTAGGTAGAACCTTCGATACCAGTGTTTACTCCACCGACAACTCCACCGGACTCAAGGGGATATGTCCACAGTATGTGTGAACTATCTGGTCCAATTCCGCTTTGCTGCCACAGGTTATAGCCGCTTTGCTGGAAGGCACCAAAGTGGCTTCCACCCAGCCAGTGCGAACCTATGACAAACCATGAGGAGTGGGTTCCATATATTGGACGTGACCAGTACTCTGTTGGAAGAGGCGTGTCGGGTGTTGGATTAACAAATTCTTCTTGCACTGTTAAAGTTGTTGTTGCGTTAGCGGCTAGGAATCTTACTCCGTAGAATCTTTGTTGGGTAGCAGATGCATTCCAAGTGTATGTTTGTTCTGGATATACGAAAGTGAGGGTGTAGGTGCCGACTTGAGTAGGGGTATAGGATGTTGATTGAACACCTGTTGTGTCTGCGACATAGTCCCAAGTCTTAGTTTCTGTATCGCCGTTGGGTGCTGTGATAATGAGTTTGTAGTTATGTCGTCTAATGTCATTGGCTTCGGATGCATCGGGCATAGGAACATCGACCCACATTGCAACATAGGTTGTTTGACCTACTCCAACAGGATTGGGGGCTACCCCAACGAAAGCAAATGAAGACAGTTCACCTGAAGACTGTGCGATAGCTGATGGCGCTGAAATAAGTGTAGTAGCGATTGTTGATATTAAAACCAAGCTCAGTATAGTCAAGCTTATTTTCTTAAAATTCATTTTTATTTCTCCTATTTAGTAAAAACTAGTACGTTTAGCGAGTTTAAACGTTTTGCGGTGGGGGTAACTACATTCCCTTACCCGAAATATAGACATGGTGTTTATCCACATACATATAAATCTTCCTACTGAAAAAAAATGTGCACTATTAATCAACTAAATCCGAGTTTTGAATCATGTATCAGTGGGCATGAAGGGTCATGAATCGCGGCTTTATAAAATGAAGAAACAAACCCAACCACACCGAACACACTTAGAACTTTACAGAAGATACTCCACAATTTCTTTTGGAACTATTCTTGGAAGATAAAGAGAACACCACACAATATACAAACAGACCAAGGGGTAGTTTAAACCTGGTTTGCTGAGTTACAGAACCTATTAAAGTTGTCAATTAGGTTTAATGCTGTTCTGGGCAACGGAGAATTATTTTAGAGACGATACGTGCGGGATGAGAAACAAAAAAGCAAGGGAATAATTTCAGGAAAAGATACTAACTTGACAAGCCCGTAAAGCATTTTGGCACGTCGACATAATCTACTATGAGGTTTATGACTCGATACTACCTGCCCGCAGGCATGCACTACACCACACTTGAGAAGAGACATCAATTCTACACGGCAGAATTTAATGTTCAAAAAGCTGCCGGGTGGTTTGGACAGAACTTGAGCGGAGTCAGATTTGCGGTCATCATGGGCAGACACACAAAAATTTTTCTGGAAAAATACCGCGAAGACGCCGCTACAACTATCCTAATCAAGCAATACAAGGATTTAGATGACCTAAGAGGACAAATATTGGGGTTTCTACCCGAAGCCGTCTACTACGACCGCAACATCTACAACTCAGACGACCAGATAACTGGGCAGGAACTGGCCTTTGATCTTGACTCTGAAAACGTAACCTGCCCCATTCACGGCACCCTAGCAGACAAGATGGCGCGTCGCCAAGGCTTGAGCTTCTGTGAACTAGAACTTGACATTGTACAAAAAGAAACTGTGGAACTCTATGAGTTTTTGGGGCATCGTTTTTCAAATTTACGAGTTGTTTATTCCGGCAGAGGATTCCATATTCATGTTTTTGATAAAAACGCATACACTTTGAGTACACAAGAACGGCGAGCACTTGCCAGAGAAGTTAAAGACGCTGGTTTCCACATCGATGAATGGATCACCTCCGGCGAATGCCGTCTCATACGCTTGCCCTTTAGTTTAAATGGACTGGTTTCGAGGGTGGTATTGCCGCTAAGAAAAAAAGACTTGGAAATCTTCGACGCCATACATGACAAACGGTGCTTACCAGGGTTTTTGGGATAACCAGCTTTATACTTTAGCTTCTTTTCGCCTCGACCGTAGTAGCAGACTTATTTTTCTCCGCTCTGCCGCTTGAGGTTTTTAGGCATCAAATATCTTATGTGATATTGGTTGTGTGTATGCTCAAAGAGTTTGTTAAGGAAACGATTTCAATTAGGTTTATTTGTTTAAAGTCTTATTTATTTGTACAACTCTGAGGTTATTTTATGGAGCAGTTTGATGTTTTAGTTGTTGGTTCCGGCTCGGGGATGCTGGTTGCCGCCGCCGCAGTAGAGCAGGGATTCAAAACGGCCCTTGTCGAAAGCGGCAAGATGGGCGGTACGTGCATAAACGTCGGTTGCGTACCTTCGAAAATGCTGGTTTACCCAGCAAACGTACTCACCAGTTTAAGAGAAGCATCAAAACTGGGCGTCAAAGCCGACATCAAACCCGTGGATTTTGATAATATAATGAACCGCATGCATGCCCTCACCGAACATGACTCAAAACATCAGGCAAACGCCGTCGAAGCCACCCCCGGCTTAACTTGGTTTAAAGCCCAAGGTGAATTTATCTCCGACTATACCATGCAGACCGGCGATCACACCATCAGAGCCAAGGTAATATTCATCGTTTCAGGTGCCCGGACTGCCATTCCCCAAATCAAAGGCATCCAAAGCGTAAAATACCTTACAAACGACACCGTACTTCAACTACAGACGCAACCCAGAAATATCCTTATCGTTGGAGGTGGTTATATCGGCATGGAATACGGACACTTCTTTTCCGGTATCGGAACTCAAACCACTATAATCCAGCGCTCCGACCGCGTCCTGCCCGAAGAGGAGCCGGAAGTGTCCGATTTACTTCTAAAAGAATCTTCCAAACGCATGGCTGTCTACACGGGTTATGAGGCACTAGAAGTCAAAGAGGAAAACGGAAACATATCCTTACTTACTCAAAACCGCATAGATGGCACACAAAGAGAGTTCGCGGCGCATGCACTCATGGTAGCCACGGGCAGAGCCCCCAATTCTTATCAGCTTAATCTCCAAAAAACAGGCGTTAAACTCGATGAACATGGCTTCATTTTGGTCAATGAATATCTTGAAACCAGTAAAAAACACATCTACGCCTTTGGAGATGCCATCGGCAGGCAGATGTTTAAACATGCCGCCAACTATGAAGCAGGCATAGTGTGGCATAACGCCATCCATGACCATAAAATAACCATGGACTTCAATACCGTGCCCCGGGGTGTTTTTACATACCCTCAAGTTGCCTCAGTGGGGCTAAAAGAGCGGGAAGCCAAACAGTACTACAACATCCTCGTTGGCACCGCAACATATCGGGATACAGCAATGGGAGCGGCCATGGGTTTTCCTGAGGGCTTTGTGAAGGTCATCGTTGAGAAGGAAACAGGCAAAATCTTAGGTGCCCACATCATCGGACCGGAAGCCACGGTATTAATTCAGGAAATCACCAACGCCATGATCAGTGGTAACGGCGACTATAGCACTATCACACGCGGCATGCACATACATCCAGCGTTAAACGAGGTAGTGCAAAACGCCGTAGGTAACCTGCATGAACATGACACAGAGCAGTAAGGTAAGCCATCGATATAGAGAAAACCAATATGTAATTCCAGCAAAATACACATGTACATCCACTCTGCAACAAGAACAGACAAACATCAAACTGAATAATACCGGAGTTAGAGTCTAGGAAAAATTGAAATACAAAAATACTATTTAACGATAAGATTTCTCATCAAACGCTTAATTCGGCCCTCAAGAGATTCTTTTGCTGACCGTGTAAGTCACCGCTGAAACAGGCAACAATACAATTTCACGGCATCTAAACAGTTATATGCGCCAAAACAAACCTTTCATTGGTGATATTTTTATATGCAACTCTCGAAGGTTTCTGGAAATAAAAATGCTCACAAAGTTTCTCTATACACACTCAGCACCTGTGTCTGGTGCAAATTAACCAAGCAATTTTTAAGCGACAACAGCGTCACCTACGAGTTTATCGATGTTGATCTCCTCGACCAAAATGACAAAAACCAAGTTCATGAAATCATCACAAACAAAGGCGGAACTCTAAGCTACCCAACCATCATTGTCGACGATAAAACAGTCATCACCGGTTTTCGCAAAGACCAGCTCAAAGAGGTACTTGGTGTTTGACCCCGGCTATCGAACTCATTCGTAAACGCGTGGAAGCCGATGCTAAAAGCTACGGTTACTATCTCACTCCGCAGGCGGATTTGCTCCAGATGTTTTTTGAAGGCTTAGAAACCAATGAGACACGTTACGGTTACCCGGTTTGTCCCTGCCGGCTTGGAACAGGCAACTTGGATTTAGATCGCGATATCATCTGTCCCTGCGATTACCGTGACCCCGACGTCGCCCAATACGGAGCCTGTTACTGCCGCCTCTACGTCAACAAAGCGATCTACGAAAGCCAAAACCTACCCGAAGTTCCCGAGCGGCGACCTGCAGAGAAAATGGCACGCGCTTACGACACATCCATACACAAACAACAAATGCCCATAGCAACCAACACACCATCAAAACCACAAACACAAACAGCAGCTCAAGAGCAGAACACCGAAGTTAAAAAGAAACTTTGGTACTGCAAACAATGCGGATACGTTATTTACCGGGAAGACCCGCCCTACATCTGTCCCATCTGCAAAGCGAAACGGGAAATGTTTGCTGAAATCGACGCAAAAATAGAATTTAACGGATAGCTGACTTTTCGATTTGGATTTCAATTTTATGCCAGTTCGCATCTACTCCCCTCAGAGTCGTCACCGCCCCCGTTATGGTCCCAGCGAGGATAGTTTCGACGAATTCGTTTATGGGAATAATTTTGTCGTCTACTAGTAATTTTACGGTCACTTTCTCACCGGTTTGTTAAGGGCAACGAGGGCAAAAAAGGTTGCTCCAAAAACGTACATTAAAGCGACTTAATTTCAGGGGATGAAAATGGCTAAAGAGCAGAGAACTTGGGTGCTCGTTGATTAGTATTGATGTTTAGCAAAATTTTTGCGCTATCCTTTGACAGCAATTGTTTCCTTTTCTCGATGGTACATTTGGCAAGAGTTAAGAAAGTGATTCTGTGCCGGCAGTATGGTTGGTAGCTGACTAGTTTCTCTGTCCTGAGGTTTTTGTTTAACATGTATTTAGGGAAAAACATTGTGTGGCCCCCAGAATCTTTTATTCCCGTCAGTCTAACAAACGTAAGAAAGCACACTCATAAGGAATATTCATGAAAAATCTCGAAATTGATCTTGAACTTAAACAACGCAACCAAAAAATCATTGCTCTTCTCGAACAACAGTACCCAAATGCCAAAACCACGCTCAACTACACTACACCGCTTGAAATGCTTATCGCCACCATGCTTTCGGCACAGACCACTGATGCCCGAATTAACATTGTGACCCGGATTCTCTTCAAAAAATATGGCACTGCACAAAATTACGCAGATGCCGACCTAAAAGGACTTGAAAAAGATATCCGTTCTACAGGCTTTTACCGCAACAAAGCCAAAAATCTCAAAGCCTGCTGCCGGATACTAGTAGAAAAATTCGGTGGCCAAGTCCCCAAAACCATGCCGGAATTATTGGAATTGCCGGGTGTCGCGCGAAAAACTGCCAATGTCGTCCTCTACAACAGTTACGGCATAACCGCAGGTATAGCTGTTGATACCCATGTGATGCGACTTTCCCAGCGACTTGGGTTAACAGTGCAGAAGAACCAAGATAAAATCGAGGAGGACCTCATGGCGCTGACACCTAAAGAGAAGTGGATGCATCTAACCGACCTATTAATTTTTCATGGGCGACAGGTGTGCACAGCAAAAAAACCCCGATGCGACACCTGTGTGCTCAATAAAATCTGCCCCAGTGCCTTCATCTTCAAGTAACTTGAGGCGGGGATTTAAGGCGACCGATGTCCGAAGCGTTGGAGGTAACCATTTATACTGCACTATCTTCCCTCTCTTTGAGGATATTTTTATGGCAACCATCAAAGTCGGCGATAAAGCCCCAGATTTCACTCTTCCAGACACAGACATGAATCCCAGGAGCTTACATGATTTTTTGGGGCGAAAAATTATTTTAGCTTTTTTTGTAGGTGCCTTCACTACTACCTGCACCAAGGAGGCATGTGCTTTCAGAGACGCCATGGCACGGCTTACCGATCTAAAAGCACAGGTTATTGGTATAAGTGTCAACGATCCCTTCTCAAATAAGTGTTTTGCGGAAAAAAATCGGCTACCTTATCCCATCCTAAGCGACTACAACCGGGAAGTCATCAAACGCTATGGACTGGAACTACCCAACTACGCCGGGCTAACGGGCTATGTGACTGCTAAACGTTCCATAATCATACTCGACAAGGAATGCCTCGTACGCTACATGTGGATAGCCTCAAACCCTACAGTAGAACCCGACTATCAGGAAGTTCATGATGCACTAACAAAAATAGTCTAAACTAAAACACTTCGATAACAAGACGGCTTTCACATATCTAACACAAACCTGCCTCTTCTTGACTTCTACGAAAAGTACACAAATCTATAATGGCTGTTCCTCTAAGAAAATTAAAGTTGATTAATTCTCTGAAGAACTTTTTGTTTTTTCCTTTTGCTACTCGTTTCTTTTATTTCTGCTATTATTACAACGTCTCGGATTGTTGTGGGCTTATTGGTTGCTTTAAGCACTGACCGATCTCGCCAACCACATTCATAGTTAGGCGAAATAAGCCCATGTGACCAGACATATCGCCGAGCATAGAACTAACCCTGCGAATCAAGGGATTTTTACATTTAGGACAAACCTGAATATCAACATATTTTTTCTCTTCCGCTAACTCATCCAACGTTTCAACTAACTCGGGCAAAAGTTCACTTTCAACCGATTCAGTTACCTATTCAGTTTCCATAAGACTAAGCGGGTTCTGTTTCTTTCTCTTCTTTTTCGGTTGTGTTTCTGACATTGAGCAACCCTTTTTTGTAACGTTTGTGTTGTATTAGTTTATTTGTGATAAAACTAAAAAAATCTTCTTAGATATAAAAAAAATACACCAACTTCGTAATGGAAGCATAAACGAGCCAAGTCAAGAGCAACTTCACCGACAACCAAAATACGCACATCAACCGGTTTTTGGGAAAAAGTTATAGCGTACATAACCATTAAGCCTACAACAAATTAAGCATTGGAGTAACCGTTTATGCCTCAAATCCGCGTAGCAATCGTCGGCGTTGGCAACAGCGCTTGTGCCCTTGTTCAGGGAACACAGTATTACAAAAACGCAAAAGAAACTGAATCCGTTCCCGGCTTGATGCACGTCAACTTCGGCGGTTACCATATCCGCGACATAGTCTTCGTCGCCGCATTTGAAGTCAACAAAGACAAAATCGGCAAAGACCTCTCAGAGGCCATCTGGATAAAACCCAACGTATGTGAAAAATTCTCTGATGTACCCAATTTGGGCGTTAAGGTTTCACCTGCACCCATTCTCGACGGGGTTGCATCGCACATGCGTGAAATCTTTAATGTCTACGACGGAAGTGCAACCAAAGAAAGCGTCGTTCAAACTCTCAGAGCCACCAAAGCCGAAGTTATGATCAACTATCTCCCAGTGGGGAGTCATGATGCCACCCGCTTCTATGCACAGTGTGCCATAGATGCAGGATGCGCATTTGTTAATTGTATGCCTGAATTCATTGGCTCTGATGCCACAGGCGAATGGCCCAAAAAATTCGAAACGGCTGGTTTGCCCGTTTTAGGTGATGACATTAAAAGTCAAGTCGGCGCAACCATACTCCACCGTAACCTCGTGCGACTCTGCCTCGACCGTGGTGTTATTGTAGACGAAACCTACCAGCTAAACCTCGGCGGAGATACCGACTTTCAAAATATGACTGAAGAAAATCGCCTCAAATCCAAGCGAATCAGCAAAACTGAAGCCGTCACCAGCCTTGTACCATACGCATTGCCAACCCGTATTGGACCCAGCGATTTCGTCGAGTTTTTGGATAACAAAAAAATCTGCTACATCAGCCTCAAAGGGCGCAAATTCGGTGATCGCCCCATAAACATAAGCGTCAAACTCGAAGTTGAAGACAGCCCCAACAGCGGCGGTGTCGTCATCGACCTCATCCGAGCCGCAAAAATCGCTTTAGACCGCAAAATCAGTGGTGCCCTGCTAAGCATGTCCGCATACGCCTTTAAGCATCCGCCTCAACAGGTTCCTGACAACCAAGCACAACAATGGACTGAAGAGTGGATCGCTGGAAAACGCGAACGCTAATCACCCTTCTTTTCCCATTAAACCTTTTATAGGCTTCCTACTGTTTGGTTACATCAGCAGAAGGTTACAGTGTAATGGTTAAAGTTGAACAGTATGAAGTGCCAGAAGGCATCTACTACAGCAAAGATTTTGTTTGGGTCAAAGTTGAAGGCGATAAAGTCCGTATGGGTATCACTGACTACGCACAGAAATCCCTTCGCGAAATCGTCTACGCCGAACTACCCGGCGCGGGCACACAAGTCAAACAAAATGAGCCATTTGGGATCCTTGAATCTGTCAAATCCGTCTCGGATCTGGTTTCAGCCCTCAGCGGTACCATCGAAGAAACCAACGAAGAAGTTCAATCCAAACCTGAAACTCTAAACGAAGACCCATACGGTAAAGGTTGGCTCCTCGTCATCAAACCCAGCAACCTACAAGGTGACCTTGCCAACCTTATGGATTTCGATAAAGCCGTAGAGTGGCATAAAGCACAGACAACAAACAAATATTAACTTAGGCGATAGGCCATGGCACGACAAATACTTATCATCGGTGCCAGCGCTTCAGGGGTAGAAGCCGCAGCCGCCGCACGTAAAAAAGATCGTACCGCAGAAATCACACTTATCACGCAAGAAAAGACAGCGGGTTACAGCCGATGTGGTTTACCCTTTGTTATAGGCGGACGCATCACCAATTTTAAAGATTTAGTGGTTTACTCCCAGGCATTCTTTCAGATGTTCAAGTTGAATTTGCGTACCGAAACTAAAGCCACTGACATTAACACCAAAGACAAAACCATCACCATCCAAACCAAAGAAGGCACCTCCGAAATCCTGCCATATGATGCCCTTGTAATTGCCACCGGCGCAGACGCCTTTATACCGCCGATAAAGGGCAGAGAAAAACAAGGTATTCTGTCGCTTCGCAGTATTGAAGATGGAGAAAAAATCGACGACGCAATAAAAGCAGGCGCCAAATCCGCCGTCATTATGGGCGCTGGACTCATCGGATTGGAACTGGGGGCGGGTTTAATGGAGCGGGGACTCAATGTTACTATAGTAGAGATGTTGCCGCAGATTCTGCCCCAGTTCCTCGATGCGGACATGGCGAAACTGGTTCAGCAACATCTTGAAGAAAAAGGCATGGATATTCTGTTAAACAAAGTTGTCGAAGAGTTTTTGGGTGAAGATAAGGTTAGCTCGGTCAAAGCGGGTGGTGAAGTCATTAAAGCGGATCTCTTCATCAACGCTTTTGGCGTCCGTGCATCAACCCAACTCGCTATCGACGCCGGTATCCCAATAGGCGAAACCCATGCAATTAAAACTAATGGACGCATGGAAACCGAAGTCAAAGATGTCTATGCCGTAGGTGACTGTGCAGAAGCACCAAGCATAATCACCCACCGACCCACCTGTGCACAACTGGGCACCATCGCAGTGAGGGAGGGCAGAGTTGCGGGTATAAATGCGGGGGGCGATTACAGCTTGTTTAGCGGCGTTTTAGCCTCAGCAGTCACCCAACTCTTTGATATAGAAGCAGGCAACACGGGCTTAACCGAGACAACCGCACAACGCAACCGCATCGAGGTTGTCACCGGGGCAATTAGCGGAAAAACTAAAGCCAACTATTTTCCAGGCGCCAAACCTATAAAAATTAAACTTGTCGTCGAAAAAGAGTCACAACGCATCATCGGCGCTCAGATCGTCGGAGGTGAAGAGGTCACCCAGCGCATAAACTGTCTCTCCTTTGCCATCCAGCAGGGTATGACTGTTCGAGAACTCGCTAAAGCTGACACAGCCTATGCACCACCACTGTGTGAAACATGGGAGCCGATGGTCTTAGCAGCTGAAATGGTTCTGATGAAGCTACGCTAACCATCTTCCTGTATTCCCACGACAGGTTTACACAGTAAATTAATATATTCCTCAAATAGTCCCTAATTCGCAGGTATTAATAAACTCAGGTTTAGCCTCTTTCCAGGGATTCTGGGATATGTGTTGGGGTGTTGGGGGTGTTGGTTCGCCTGTTGTTTGTGAGGGGGTTTGTATGTGGGGGTGGTGATGGTTTTATGCTTTGGAGGTTTCTTCACAGCCTGCCAAATCTTTGATACCTATTTCACCAGGTTCAATCCTGATAATCATAGAGAGCATAGTTGCTATCTGTTATGGGGGAATTTATCTGCTAAAACAACAAAAACAAAAACATAGGCAACACACATACATACACCAAACTCACTAAAAATCAAAATAAGCAACACAACATACGCTTACTTTTCACAAATAGCATCCATTTTACAGTTATTTTATATGCTACGTTATTTTCTAGAAACCAGTTTAGCCCGCGCCTATTTTTGATTGCCCATATCTCTTAATTTGGATAACATGAAGTTGTTTCGATGATGGAATCATGAATAATAAGATAATTTTAAAAGGGGAAATAATTTCCGAAGATATGACTAAGAATTCTGCGAAATGCATAAGAGAAAACATTACCTTGAATAGTTCAGGCCAGCTCCTTGCGCATCAAACTCACAGTATCAGGCATTGTTCAAAGTGTCGGTTTTCGCCCCTTTATCTATCGTACCGCGGTTAAGCACGGCTTAGCGGGGTATGTTCGTAACAGGGGCAATGCGGGAGTTGAAGTGCTAATCGAGGGCAACACCCAGAGCATTGAGCAGTTCATTGTGGCGATGACCGCAGAGAAACCGCCTCTGGCATGGGTTGATCGAATCAAAAAAATAGAACTACAAGGCAACAACCAGTACAGTAACTTCACCATTCTTGAGAGCACCCAAGAAACCGAAACCTCCGCCTCAACCATTCCACCCGATATCACCGTCTGCAATCAATGCCTAACCGAACTCCGTAATCCAAACGACCCCCGCCATGACTACTTTTTCATAACCTGCACCGACTGTGGTCCTCGCTTCACCATCATCGAACACCTCCCATATGATCGTGAAAATACCACTATGCGCGAGTTTCCCCTCTGTAGCTTTTGCCAGCAAGAGTACAAAAATTCAGCAAACAGACGGTTTCATGCACAAACAGTAGCATGTCCGATCTGTGGACCCGAAGCCTGTCTCACAACCAACAAAGGTGACCCAGTCCAAATCAGTGACCCAGTAAGAGAGGCGGGTAAGTTGCTCTCGGCGGGCAAAATTTTAGCTATTAAGGGGTATGGTGGGTTTCACATTGCAACATCCACCATGTTTGAGGAGCCTCTGCTTAGGCTCAGAGAAACCAAGCATCGGCGTGAGAAGCCCTTCGCAGTTATGGCGAGAAGTTTAGAAGCCATAGAGGGCTTTAGCGAAATTTGTGCCAAAGAGAGGGAAATGCTTGCGTCTCCCCAGCGCCCCATAGTTTTACTCTCCAAAAACGCCGACTATGATCTCTCTTCTTTGGTTGCGCCAAATCTTTATAATATCGGTGTCATGTTACCCTACACAGCTCTGCATCATATGCTCTTTGACCAAGTAGACGACGCGGCGTTTGTTATGACCAGCGCGAACCCATCCAACCAGCCCATAGTAAAAGACAACGATGAAGCCCTCAAAATTCTCGGTGGAACAGCTGATTATTTTCTGTTTCATAACCGAGAAATCGCGTATCGATGTGACGATAGCGTTATGCGTGTTCATGGCAACCGCTTAGTGTTTCTTCGTCGAAGTCGTGGGTATGCCCCAGTTCCCATCCGCCTCAAATATAGAGCCAAACACTGTGTGGTCGGCTTAGGCGGTGAACTCAACAATACTATTTGTGTGCTCAACGGAGATAGAGCCTACATCAGTCAGCACATTGGCAACGTAGAAAATATTGAAACTAAAAACTTCCTTCAAGAGACCATTGCCCACCTGCAACGTCTCACAACCACTCACGCCGAAGCAGTTGCCTGCGATTTGCATCCCAAATTCACAACGACGCTACTAGCCAGAGAAATTGCTGAGGCAGAGGGGTTACCGCTGGTGCAGGTACAGCATCACTATGCCCACGCAACAGCGTTGATGACTGAGTATGGCTTAGATGACATCGTAGCGGCAACATGTGACGGCCACGGTTACGGTTTAGGCGGCGAGGCGTGGGGCGGGGAAATTCTATACACAGTTTATGGCACCGCAGGCTTTAGGCGGCTTGCCCACTTGGAGGCACAGCCACTTTTAGGCGGGGACTTGGCTAGCCGTTACCCTCTGCGTATAGCAGCTGGAATGCTTAAAAAAGCAGGGGTGAACGCTGAAGAATGGCTCACCAAAAACAGCAGACACCTACCACACGGCAGGATTGAAGCAAAACTTATAGCCGACCAACTCGCAGCAGACAAAGGCACGGTTGAAACTACGAGTTGCGGACGGGTGTTGGATGCAGTTGCAGCAGTTTTAGGTGTATGTTTTGAGCGCAACTATGAAGGCGAACCTGCCATGAAGTTGGAGTCGGTGGCGTTGGCTGGCAGAGACGTTTTAGGTTTAAAACCTGCCGTGAGAGACGGGATTCTTGATACTACGAAACTTATTGGGACAGTTTATGATGGTTTGAGCAGGAGGGTGGCTATTGCAGATTTAGCACACTCCGCCCATGCATACATCGCAAAGGGTTTAGCGGAGTTAGCAATCCAAAACGCCACTGCGCAGGGCACAAAAAATGTAGGCTTGACAGGGGGCGCGGCATGCAACCAGCTCCTTGTTCAGTACATGAGCAACGCAATTGAGGATGCGGGGTTGCGGTTCTATGTTCACACAACAATCCCGGCGGGCGATGGAGGAATCTCGTTTGGGCAGGTAGTTGCGGCATCATTTTCAGAGTATTAAACCAATCTGTTTTTATCATGCCAAGAACCAGTTTTAGATATCTGATGTTTATGTGTTTAGCTATTCCCGCGAAAATTATGTCTTTGCAGGGAGAAAAAGCCCAAGTAGACTTTGGGCAGGGCGTGCTCCGCAACGTGAACGTGTCGCTTGTGGAGGCTAAACTGGGCGACTACGTGTTGGTTCATGCAGGCTATGCCATCCAAGTGCTTGAAGAAAAAGAAGCCTTAGAGACACTTAGTCTCTGGAAGAATGTCTTAACTTCAGCAGGAGAATAAACGGGGCACAATCAATGGCTGAGTTTCGACGTTTTAGAAACCCTGAAACAGCACAGAATATAGCTCAAAAAATCCGCGATGCAACGACTAAGTCGGGGCAGGTTAAAATATGCCATGTCTGCGGAACCCATGAATGGACCATAACCCACTTCGGTCTGCGCAGTCTATTGCCTTCAAACGTGGAAGTTATTGCGGGTCCAGGTTGCCCCGTCTGCATTGTTCCCGCCGCTGAAATCGACGAAGCCGTCCAGCTTGCCAAAGAGGGCAAAGTTATAACCTGCTTTGGCGATGTTCTGCGGGTGCCGGGAAGCGAATCCTCACTTATAGAGGTTAAAGCCGCCGGCGCCGACGTGCGAGTCGTCTACGCAGTTTCTGATGCGACGGAAATGGCAAAAAAAGAACCAAAAAAGGAGTTCGTTTTTTTTGCAGTGGGCTTTGAAACAACGGCGCCAATTACAGCGATAGAAGCGTTGGGAGATTTGCCCCAAAATTTTAGTTTTCTAGTCTCTCACCGTTTGATTCCACCGGCAATGGAGTCACTTTTAGGCGTAGAGGACTTGCAAATTGATGGTTTCATTGCACCGGGGCATGTTAGTGCCATAATCGGAGTAAAACCCTATGAATTATTCACTAAGGTTTATCGGATGCCGACGGTGGTAGCAGGGTTTGAACCCAATGATGTACTCATGGCAGTCTATATGATTCTTAGACAACACAATGTAAACGACGCCCGACTAGAAAACGAGTATACACGTGTGGTTAAGCCTGAAGGCAACAAAAAAGCGCTGGACGCCGTCCGCAGAGCCTTCACAATTACATCGGGTAATTGGCGGGGCATTGGTAGATTGGATAATTCTGCGTTTCAGCTTAAAGACAATTTGGCCCAATATGACGCCCGAAAAAAATACAACCTCAAACCCGTCCAGGGTAGAGACATACACAAAGGTTGTCAATGTCATCAAGTTATAGTTGGGAAAATCAAGCCCAGCCAATGTGGTTTGTTCCTCAAATCCTGTACACCAGCAACGCCTGTTGGTGCCTGTATGGTAAGCAGTGAAGGCACCTGCAGAGTTTGGGCAAAAAATGTTGCTGTAAATGTTTAACTACTTACAGTCTCGGTAGTTTGACCTAAAACAGCCAAAAATTAAATTGTGTCCAAAAATATTCGAAAAATGAGGAAACTTTGTACAAAAAACTCACAATAACCGGTAATATAAATAATTCAACGTATTTTTCCCAAACTGCCGAACGCCGTCCATTTTTCTGTTTAATTCTCATCTTTGTTAGAAAATGTTTGTTTGATGCAGCAATCATGGCCTTTGCTATTTATTCTGGAGAAATTTCACCGTTTGATGCAATAAAAAATTAAAGGGGACAGCAAAATCAACCAAACTCAATCATAATGGTTTTCACCTACAATGATTTTCACCTTCGCATGTGATAGACTAAAAATTCAGGTTTAGTTTAGTGCCAACAACCGCATTTTTTTTCGTTTTTTGCTGATTTCACAAAAAGTGCTAGTCCAACGGTGGTTAAAACAGCTCCGAAAGCTACAACTGCTAAAAATTTCTTAGAGTGATGCACAGTTTCACCATTCAAAATGCGTGGATTATAGTAGATAAATATGTGTTGTTGCTCAAATGAGCACCAAAGAGACGCTTAGGGCAGTACAAAACGTGCCTAAAAATCGGCAGCTATCTTATGGCTTCGCTGATTCTGGGTTCGCGTTTTGTGCTGGTGACTTCTTTGAAGAGTTCTAAGCATTCTTCTTTGGTGGGTGCTTCAATACAAATACTACCATAAGCACCTATATCGATGCGGTAATTTCGTTCCGCTCGTTCTTTTCGCGCTAAATCTTCTAACTGTTCCAAATTTTTCCCCCTCTCAATTGAATTATACATGTATTGTATTCATTAGTTATATTCTTAATTTCTTTTTAGTGCTCAACTATTTCGAGGGCTAAGCGAATCAATGGCTAGCTTAGCAGAAAAGTTTGTAAGAGAGAGGGAAAAGACTTAAACGCAGGCAAAATGAATCGGGAAGAGAGAGAGAGGGAAACCTGCGTTTAAGCGGGCTTTTCACTCCGTTAATTATACCAGTGAGGTCTGCATTCATAAATAACAATGTGACTATATAGACACAGCAACAATTTTCAGCTGTAATTTTTGCTCTAATCAGCTAATAACGCCTTTACGCAAAGAATTTCAGAGATCAAACCACTAGCTGGGTGCAAAAATACTTGAATCACGTCAAGATCGTTGTGTATTTACGCGTCCGTACTTATCATCAGGGTACCACTGTAATGGGTTAGGTGAAGAGTTAACAGTTTAATCGCGATATTCATAGAGCAGATGGTACATATCGACCTTTTAACATACCACCTCTTTAGTGTTGAGCAACATTTACAGCAGACATTGACCCCTCAATTGTGGACGATAAGAGTTAATCACATAAAATTTGCAAGTACCCATTAGCAGATTCTGGGTATGGGGTCGCCGATTGGACGTGCCACTATTCGTTTGCCGCCGACTGCAGTCTGCATTGCAACACCCCGAAACTGCGCAGTAGCTTCACCGATTATCTGAGCTGCCTTACCTTGAGGGGTTTGTTGCAGAAACGCGAGCATTTCCTGTGCCTTTTGAGGGATGACACCTAGGATGAGTTTACCCTCGTTGCCGATTTCAAGAGGATCTAAGCCCAGCATTTCGCAGGCAGTCTGCACGTCTTGTCGGATGGGAATTTTGTCTTCTTGGAGCAGGATGCCGATTTTGGATTTTTCTGTCCACTCGTTGAGGGCATCTGCTAAACCGCCGCGTGTGGGATCTTTGATTGCGACGATGCCGCCGACTTCGCCCATCAGGGCTTGCACCATGCGGTTAAGCGGCTTAACGTCGGATGTTATTTCGCTCCCAAACTTTAAACCCTGCTGGGCTGAGAGCACTGCTAAGCCGTGGTCGCCGATGGTGCCTGTGAGGATGATTTTATCACCCGCCATCAGGTTTGAGTCGAGTGTCCAGTTTGCTTTGAGCTCGCGGGTTCTACGGACAACCTCGAGGTTACGGTCTAAAGCGGGGGTACGTTTGCCGATACCTGAAACATTCATCACTAAACCGCCTAAAGCGCCTTTTTCGACGACTTTGGTGTCACCTGTAACGATGCCTACATCAGCTTCGATGCAAGCTTCTTGCATGCTAACTAAAACCCTCTCCAAGTCTGACAACGGCAAACCCTCCTCTAAAATTAAGCCACAGGCCAATGCAAACGGCTGGGCGCCGAGGCAACTAATGTCATTAACAGTACCCGAGATGGCAATGCGTCCGATGTCACCACCGGGAAAAAAAATAGGTTTCACTGCATGGGAATCGCTTTTGAAGACTATGTCACCAACAACTGCCGCGTCATCCATGGCTTCAAGGGGGACTTCTGCATCACCAGCGCCACCGAAAGTTTTGATAATATAATTTTTGACGAGATCATGCATAACTGTACCACCAGCACCATGCATCATTGTGATTTTTTCGTTTTGTGCTACCATCAGATTGTCCTCTTGGTTGTAAGTTGATAGTCTGAAAGTAAAACATAAACAAATCGTAACCAAGGGATAAAATCTGGTGCCCCAAGAGTTAACGTCGCCCAGCTTTACAGCTACCAAGCTTCCCAACAAGCTCCATTTAGCTCCGTCTATATAATAATGGATAGAGGAAAGCTACGAGTCGTTGTGGAAATAATTTATAGGCGTTGGGTGTACTTTAGGGGATAAGAGGGAAAAATGTGAGCACTGACAACGAAAAACTCGATCAACTCCTAGCTAAAGTCGAAGAGTTAACAATTACCCTAAACAAGGCTTCAGAAGAGTTACGTGTAGTCTGTGCCTCATTGAAATCGTTGGCAGTTGGGCAGATTACCGCGTCTAAACCTTCTTTGGTGTCGTCTTCAGCTTTTCAATCCTCAACACCTTCGCAACCAACGCCCAAACCGGTGTCCCAGCCAGCGTCGGCATCTTTGTTGGAGACTTCGAAATTGCGCTCGCTTGAGGATATCCGCATGAGTTTCCCAGAAGATCTTGAAGCCCGCCTTGGATTCGAGGAAAAAGACGACTTCATTATAATCAAACCCAAACAATTTCTCGGTAGCGATAACTTTGCTAAAATTGCATCGGCAGTCCGCGGCATGGGAGGAGAATACATCAGTGCAGGCAGAGACAGCCATTTCAGGGTGCTTAATAAAAAAACTTGAGACCACGTTTAATAGGCTATGCCGAAGCTTTGAAACACTCCTTGGTACAGTTCCCACGATACATCAACGTCTGTTACTGAGGCGCCTTTTGGACCATACTGACAGAACTCAACCAGTGATTTTACTGCAGATTCCTCGCCTTCAAAAACTGCTTCCACTCGGCCATCGTCGAGGTTACGCACCCATCCAGTTACGCCTTGACGTTGTGCTTTGTTTTTTGTGTTCTGCCTAAAACATACACCCTGAACTTTACCGCTGATGTACACGTGCGCTCTGGTTTTTGTCATGGCTAAAATTGTTTTGCGGATGCTTTTATTAATATCTCACTGAACTGCTTGAAGATCTTGATTTAAGCAACATCTACAGTAACAAAGACATGTCACTGGTGCCTTTACTTTCATTCACCTCTCCACTATCCGAAAATGTCGTTTACGGGTTTGGCTTAAAAGCGGTTTTCACTAATTAGATGCTGGAGAGAGAGTAATGCTCAAAGTTAACAGTAGCGGGAAACTGATAGTTTATGCGACAAGGGGGCTTCCAAGCAGAAAGCGCCTTGAATCCGTGCAGGAAGCCGCTAAAGAAACAGCAAAATGTTTGTGCCTCGATTTTGAGATGGTGCAGTTTGAGCGACCAGTTTCGCCCATCTATGTTTACTATGAAGAAAACAGCAACGGAGAACGGATTCCGCTCTACTGTGATGAGGGAAAAATTTCAGGGTTAGAAGAAATATGTAGCACCATACGGAACATGATGTTTGTGTTGTCCTTTCACCCAAAACATCCATCGCTGGCGCAGATGAGAAACGAGTTGCTTAAACTTTCCTAAACCTTATCGCTTGGTTTTCTAGCCCGACCTCGTAGATTTGGTTAACGTCAAAATTTATACCCAAATTATCGTATTCATGCTCAGTTAGGAACAGGATGATTTTAGGTGTAGCCATCTGGTTGCGCTGGGGCAAAAACGGCATCTGCGTTTGAAGCGCCTGCATAATATCCTGGGCCATTTTGGCATCGTCGGACTGCGGCCGCACGATGTAGGGGTTAACTTCGCGTTCTTCGAGTAGTTCAATTCGTTTTCCTAGGTTGCCGTCTAAGTCGCGGGTAGATTCGATTTTGTTGACTCTTACACGGAACAAGCTTTTTCACACTCTTCTTAAGGGATAGGAACACTTGGATTTAAACTATTAAGGCAACGACACCACGGGTTTCGTCGTTGCACAACTGGGAACCCGTTTTGAAGCTAAAAGCCATAAGCCCACACTCAATCATTTCTGGGAGGTGAGGAGTATGGATGTTTTGGAGCTGTTCAAGAGCGGCATTCAATCCGTAGCTACCAAGACAAGCCTGTATCAAAGGGAAAGATGGAAAAGATTTTGGAGGCGGCATGGTTGTCGTCTTCAGCACGAAACATCGAACCATGGCACTTCATCGTAGTCACCGATAAAAAAAGCGCAGAGCCTCTCCAAAGGTATCTTATGCCAAATTCGCTGTTCAGGCGCCTTGTTATGGTGGCTTTAGGTGACAAAAAGCCTCATCTGATTGGTATGCCGTTGAATAACAATAATTCTCGATAGTCAACTATCAACAAGCACAATCTGGATATATGAATATAGCAGATAAACTACCTTGACTTGAATAGTGCAGGTTTATTTTTTCTTTGTGCCTTTGCCTGCTTTGGCTTTCTGCTCCAGCTTTGTAGGCAGGTATTCATCGACGATGTAGGTTAGACCGTATCTGCTGAAGGCTTCAAGTTCCGTCTTGCGTCTGATTTTTAGAAACACCTTGATTTCGCGTTGCCAGACAGGATCGTTTTGGTATCTTGGGTCTTTTTGCAGTTCATAGAGCCGCTTAATGTCCACCTCGTCGAGGGGGTCAGTGGGCAACTTGTATTCGATGATATCACTTGCCCAAACACCGCTCCAAACCGCATCAGGTGTGTTTAGGTCGCGTAAGTGTGCTGCATTAGCTGAACCGCTGATGATGACCTGAGCTATGTGCATACCCCAAGGATCGCCGTCGGTTAAAATGTAGACGGGCAAACCTAATTCATCATGGAGACGACGAAGGAAACTACGCGTCTGCCGGGGAGCCTGGCCACCACAGGAGACTAAGAGCGATTTGTGTTTATTGTGAACATTCTCTTCGATAAACCGAGTAAAGAGCGCCCCTTTCTCTATGGCTATGACTTTATCCGCGCTGGTTTTTATGAACTCCGCAGAGGTGATAGCCGGACCAATGAGGACGCCATCGGGGTGACTGGTTAAATTCACCGTTTTTCCTTCATAACCAGGCACTGTGTAACCAACGTCGATATCGCCAAATATTGCACTACGTTCCTCGGGGAAAATGCTAAAGTCTTCACGTGCAAAACCTGTCAGAGTTTCGAGGTCGGTTATGATGTTGTTTGATTCCTGTTGATCTTGAAAAGTCATCTCATATGCCTGTGCAGAGTAGTAGACATCTCTGAGGGTACTGGTTTTGCGCTGACTGGTTAATTCATTACTAAACAGTGCCACCCAAGCCAACTGCGTGAAAGGTTTGATGTGGCGGATGTTTCGGGTGCTTCTCCCGACACTTTTTTCACCTAAAACATATTGGCGCACATGTTCGTCATAAGTGATGTTTTCAGTACTTCTGCTCGGCATGGCGACCGCGGGAAATTCACCTTGTTCAAGCTGATTGTAGATGCTTTTGCCGAATGTCTGAAGCCTATTTAGAACTTCCTGCTTTTTCTCAGTTATCTTAGCCTTCTTCTGTACCATATTTCTGTACACTCTTTAGCAGTTTTTCTATATCTGGCCTTTTTGTTTCTCCCGCCAGAGTGGTTGAGAACTCGGCAATTTTAGGCAGATATTTGCTGAATATGCCCAATCGCTTCTTCTCGTTATGCACGTGCTCCTGTCGAGCGAGGAAATGCTGAAGTTGCCTAGCAACCTCACGTACCGCGTTAGCCTCTTCGCGTCTCACTTCGGGACGGTCAGAGATGAATTCTTTTCCCACTGTTTTGTAGGGCACTTTTGTACTACAGATATGAATAACAATGGCAACGGGCATATCAGGTTGGACTTTGTAACGTTTCCAGTTCATACTGGAAATAACGCGGTAAGCTACGTCGCTTGCTTCATCATAGAGCAGGGGTATTTTGTTAGCATAACGGTAGATAACAAAGTTGTTACGTTTGGGTACGTTGCCACCATACGCCATAGCCATCTCTACAATAAAAGGATGACCAGCGTAAGTACTGGGTTTACGCTGATGTACAACGAGGTACTCGGGGTTGAGTTCTTTTGTGATACCTGCTTTGAGGAGATCTTCACCCAGTGGGGAGAGACAACCTGCATCCGGAGGCAGAAAATCTTTGTATTTTTTGAGGTTCTGCATCAACCGTACGATCTCTTCGTGGCTAAGCTTCTTGGGGTTCTTGTTGGCGGGAATACCGGCGAATTCTAAAAATTTCTGTGCGGTTATTTCTCCGACACGGTGAAAGTGCCCACGCAAAAATGTGGACATATTGATGAATTCAGTGATTTGTATAAGCCGCTGCAGAAGCTCCACATCTACACCGTAAGGATGGGGCATGGTTTCTTTAGGCGGCTCGGGCATGGTTGTAGTTGCCCGCGTGAACTTGTAGAGCCGCCCCTTAGGATCCACGAAGGTGAGGTTGGCATAGGGATTGACCATGGCGGTTTGTTTAAAGTATTCAATGATTTTGGGCATAGCACGAAGGTAGTCACCTTCCAGCGTGAATTCGATAATGGTGCCACGCCAATTGTCTTTGTTGATGAGAACTTTACGATCCAGGATTATGGGTTTGTTACGTTGAATGTCTATCATTAATTTGAAAATATAAATTTTTTCTTGTCCAGTACTTGAGGTTACTGTGACTGGCTGGTGGGTTGTAATTTGTCCGTATAGGACAGCCATTTTGCCGCCGAGACCGAAGGTACCTCTGGCTTGTTTAAGTTTGTATTTGCTTCCATAGAGTACCTGCCCAAAAGCTGATGGAATAAAGCGCGGGGGGATACCGCTGCCGTTGTCTTCGACTCGGAGCTTGTAGACTTGGGTTTCTTTTGTTGCTTCGGATTCGAAGGATAGACGTACATAAATGTCGGGGGGGATTTTCTGGCTTTCAGCAGCATCGAGACTGTTTTCTACGGCTTCACGGATGGCGACGAATATACTTCGGGAGGGGTTTGATAAGCCTGCGATGTCTCGGTTGCGGTAGAAAAAGTCGGATGCACTCATTTCTTCAAAGGTTGCTTGAGCCACTTACTGCTTACACCACTTGCCCCATTTTTAAATTTGCGAATGCTTAGTATACTTGTTGCTTGTTCTTTAAGTTAACTGCATCAGGCGTATAAAACATCCGTTCTAAAAAGCACACAGTAACATGCTTTGATGGACACTTTTGCCGTAAAAATGTTAAATAACCACTTACAAACCAAGCAGAGCCGGGAAAATAATATGTTTCGTCTCTCTGAACACACCCGCGAACAGAATGATACTGCTACTCCAGACATTTATTTAGCTGTAAAAAGAAAAAGAGCCGAATGATTTTCCACCAAGTATGGTTTGTACAGTTGATAGATAGTACTAAACGAAACGACAGGCGCAACGACAGAAAGCAACGTTCCGTGTAACTCTCAATAGTACAAAAGTCGGTTCCACGATTGTTGTTGCCCGCTCAACTGAGGCACATACAAACATTTCTACCGGTTCAGATTTTTCATTTTTTATCAGAGTTGTCAGAGGTTTTTATTTTTGTCGTTGTAAACTGTTTTGAGTACGTTCATACCAGTTATAACTGCTTCCATGCTTGCTTTAACGATGTCCTCACGGAGTCCCATAGCTGTGACTGTACGGTTTCCTCTGCGCATATGCACGATGACTTCAACCATGGCGTCTGTGCCACCTGTAATGGCTTTAACGTTGTACTGCTCCAAGGTTATGGGTTCGGTTTCGGCTATGGCGTCTTTGACGGCGTTTATGGCAGCATCGACGGGGCCGACTCCAATGGCGCTACCCCATACGTCTCGGCCATGGACCTTTAGGCGCACTGAGGCTGTTGAGGTAACTTTGTTGCCGCCAACAAAGGTCAGTTCCGCAAGTTGGATGGGTTTGTTTCCGTCCAAACCCATAACGGTTTCTGCTATAGCCAAGACGTCGGCGTCCATAATTGCTTTGCCCTTGTCGCCCAGCTCCTTTATGCGTTGCATGATATCGCGGAACTGTTCCTCACTTGGTTTTAAGCCCATATTGGCGAGATCGGCGCGTATAGCGTTGGAACCGCTGTGTTTGCCGGGGGCTATGCGGCGGGTACAACCCACCAGTTCCGGTGCGATGGGTTCGTAAGTTAAAGGATTGGCTAAAACGCCTTGAGTGTGGATACCTGATTCGTGGGTAAAGGCGTTTTCGCCGACGATCGCTTTGTTGGGTTGGGTATGGATACCGGTTAGACGGCTGACTAGTTGGCTAGTACTGTAGAGTAACTGTGTTTTGATGTTTAAATCCAACTTGTAGAGATTACGCAGGGTGATAACGATTTCTTCAAGTGCCGCGTTGCCTGCCCGCTCGCCCAAGCCGTTTATGGTTGCATGGGCTTCCTGTGCGCCGGCACCTAAAGCGGCGACGGTGCTGGCGACGGCCATGCCAAAATCATTGTGGCAGTGTACACCAACAGGAACTTTGATTATGTCGATGAGTTTGCTAAAAAAGTCAAAGCTATGGTCTGGTGTTAGGATACCAACGGTGTCGCAGGGCGTCACGCGATCTACTCCCGCATCAACAGCGATCTGGAACACTTTGATCAGATAGTCAAAATCTGAGCGGGTGGCATCTTCAGCGAGCAAATCGACCTTTAGACCATGAGCTTTGGCGTAGCCAATACATTCTTCTGTGACTTTGAGTACCTGTTCGCGGGTTTTGCGAAGCTTGCATTCTATGTGGA
>JAIRTW010000039.1 GCA_031254875.1 Candidatus Bathycorpusculum termitum | reverse complement strand
TGCGCCAATTAGGGTTGCCAGCACAGCTAGTATTAACATTACGAGTATGGAGTAAACGCGTTTGCGCCTATGCGAAGCCTTAAGCCAGAACTGTGGATACTTCATTAGTGCTCCTCTTTAGTAGTGGTTTTTGGTTTTGTTGTTTGGCTATTTTCTGTAGTTTCAAGATTTTTTGCTTCTGCCATTATTGCGACATCTCTTATGGTAGTGGGCTTATTGGTGGCTTTGAGTACCAGGCTTCCTGTCCATCCGCATTTTTCGCATTCATACTTTGGCGGTGTAAAACTCATCCAAGAGAACAGATCGCCAGCCATAGAACCGACTCTTCCAATCAAGGGACTCTTGCAATTAAGGCATACTTGAATGTCCACGTATTGCTTTGTTTTTGCCAACTTTTCCAAAATTTGAGCAACTGCAATTGCATTTTGAACTGCTTCAGCCTGATCTTGTTCTAAAACGACATATTGCTTCATGCGTTTTTTCTTTTGTTCCTGTTTTTCGGTCATTTTTTAACAACCAATACGAAATTATTATGTTAAAATTAAATAGTGCGGGTTTAAGAAAGGGGTTTTGGTACAGTAGTTTACTTTAGTACAGTTGTTTACAGAATATGATAAATAGGCGACATTAAGTGGGAAAGAAGGGGAAATGAAAAACAAAAATTAAACAATTCTTACGGTAAAAGAATATTTGTATAGTAACCACGGCTCCGGGAAGCGGCTCCAGTGTCTATATATAAACACATATCCTGAAAAGGTGTCTGACAATTCCGGTTGCCTGCTATTTTCTATATATACTCAAAACGTAACATACTCCGGTTGCCTCTTCACCAAACTCAGCCCCAAGGAGGATACTCTTCTACTACCTAACCGCTCTTTTTTAGATTTTACACCATATGGATAAACTAAGTGCGGGTGTTAATTTAGTCAGATGTTGGGTTTAATCTGTAGTATATCTTCTATGTAGGCTCTCAGTGGCTCTGCTATGCTCCATGCTTGTGCGATACAGCCGCGGGGTTTGTGAGGTGGTTTGGAGTCATAGATTTCGTTTATGGTACCTAAGCCGTCTTTGTAGATACCCTCTGTGAAGAGGGGTAAAATAAGGTTGTCTAATGTTTGTTTGCGTGCTTGGTGGGAGTAATCGTTGACTTTTAGGCAGGCGGTTATGTAGGGTCCAAGCAACCAGGGCCATATGGTGCCGTTGTGGTAGGCGTTGTCTCGGCTGTTGCGGTCTCCTGCGCATTTATCCATAAATTTTGGGTCGTCCATTGCCAGTGT
The DNA here is from genome assembly GCA_031254875.1 of Candidatus Bathycorpusculum termitum. GTDB lineage: Archaea > Thermoproteota > Bathyarchaeia > Bathyarchaeales > Bathycorpusculaceae > Bathycorpusculum > Bathycorpusculum termitum. The sequence goes on along the minus strand of JAIRTW010000039.1, from coordinate 13,574 downwards.
GCGTAGTCCGTGGGGGGTTGTGTGTTCTCGGGTAATGATATCGACGATATGACGGCTGATTTCTTTATTTAGCATCGTGTAGTCGAGTGAGACGGCAAAGATTTGGTTGGGACGTATTGAGGCATCGGCGCTGTTTGGTTCGAGCACATCGTAGAGGCAACTACAGGCGGGGTTCCAGTATTTCTCGTTGAAGCTTTTGTGGGTTTGCTTAGCCATTGTGGCATACTGGTTGGCTGATGAGGGCTCGTCGAATTTGTCGGCGAGCATCTCCATGGTTTTAAGTGCATTATACCATAAGGCCTGAATTTCCACGGCTTTGCCTGCTCGCGGTGTAATTATATCACCCGCCACCACCGCATCCATCCAAGTAAGACGCGGCCCGTGCATGAGTAATCCGTCTCTGTCAAGTTGGATGCCAAACAGGGTTCCTTTTTGGTGATGTTCAATTATAAGTTTGAGGTTTTGCCACAGCTCAGATTGTACGAAGTTGTAGTCGCGAGTGTATTTGAGGTACTGCAACACGGCGTTAAGGTACCAGAGGGTGCCATCGACAGTGTTGTATATGGGGACGCCTGTTCTGTCGGCGACAAAGTTGGGAATCAGGCCGTCTTTGAAGTAGCGCATGAAATTCTGCAGGGTGGCTTTTGCGTCGGCAAATCTGTTGGTGACCAACATCAAGCCGGGCAGGGAGATGAAGGTGTCTCGGCCCCAGGGCTCAAACCAGGGGTAGCCGGCGATGACTGCTTTTTGGCCGTCTCGGTTTTGAACCATAAATGAGTCGGCGGCAAGCAGTATCCAGTTAAGCCAATCACTCTGCGGCACCTGCGGATGAGTGTTGTAGAAGTCTGTGAGCAGGGTTGTTTTATGGTTTAATTCCAAGATACGCAGGTGGTCTATTTCTTGGCGGGTGACGCCGGCAGAATCCAAAATATCCCAGGCCGGTTTGTCCTCAAGACTGGCAGCACATGTGAGCGCAAAATTTTTCTTATCCCCCGCAGAAACGGAGAGTTCAAAATATCCTGGCTGGAAAAGATCATCAAAGTCGGCTTCGCCCCGTGCGGCTTCATCGCGGTAATGCATTCGCTCCACCCAATTAAGTCCCTCGATAAAGGCCCCATCAGTTATGCGGCACACGATTGTTGCCTGCGGACGCATAAATGTAACTTGAAAGGTTTGATCGTTGCTTTCTTGGGTAAAGTTTAGGGGAACCCGGAAGCGCTCGATGACGTTGTGGTAGTAGCGGCAGGTTAACATCGGGTAGAGCCGGATTTTAAGAGGAGAGGCGCTGTGGTTTGTTATTTGGTATGATAGGGCAGTGGCGTTTTTGAGTTGAGGCAGAAAAATTGTTTTCTGTACCGTGATATTGCCCAGATCGTAGAGATAAGTTGGATAGGGGTTGAGAGTGAACTGTTGGATATGTTTGTAGCCGTCGGGGTAGACTGTGTCGTGAAATTCGTTAGCGCCCAACCGGTAAGTTTGGCCGTTGGTTTGTATGTCTTCGTCGAGTTTGGCAAGACAGACCGTGCGGTCTCCAGGCGGATTTAGCGCGGCCACCAGCAACCCATGATACTTCCGGGTGTTGATGCCAGATACTGTTGTGGAGGCATAGCTGCCTAACCCGTTGGTTATGAGCCATTCCTTGCCGGCAATCTCTTCAAAACGGGCAAGGGAAGTCTTTGGCAAAGTTAGGGTGGGCAGCTCCATTTTACATCATCAACAGGGCTATGTTTTTGTCGCGGGGAACACAGAAATAGTTTGCGACCGGCGCACACTTGGTGCGGAACAATAGCAGGTGGGGTTTGGTAAGTTTGTATTCAGTGAGGGTTTCGGCGTATCCCATGCCCTTGGCAAATACGAGTTCGGCAGCATCGTAGGTTTTAAGAAACTCTGCAGAGACCTCGGTTTTTTGCATGCCCACCGCGTCGCAGCCAGTGGTTATGACTTCGTCGGCGAATTTATCCATGTTGCTGATCTCCACATCCGCTAAGGTTGCGTCGTTTATAACAGGCGCACCCTTCACCGCATAGATAACGTTTAATCCCATGTTTTTGAGCTGCTCAACAAGCAGAGTGTCAAATACAATCTCTCCGGCGTTATCAGCTAAATACAAGACACCATCAGCTTTTTTTGTCAACTCGTAGGCTTTGTCTATGTCGTCTATGGCAAGATCTTTGGCGGCTTCTCGGATGCACCCGGCTAAACTGTTGAGATTGTATTTATGTCCGGGAATATCGAATTCCATAATGTTTCCCACAATAGCGCATAGACAGGCTTTTTTGAAGCGTTCCTGCTGGTTATAGCCGGATTCTACATATTTTTTGGCCCGGGGGAGCAAAAGGAGAGCTTTTTCGTTGGCGCGTTTTTTGATGAGCTGATAGGGGTCATCACAACTGGTGAGTTTGCGGATGATGCGGTCACGTTTGGTTCCGATTTCGGCTGCATTGGAGGTGGGTTTGAATTCACGGTTAAGCAACTTTACAACTTCTGCAAGGCATCTAAAACGCAGGGCAGGATTGGTGGTGGCTTGATAGACCTGGATTTGGGCCCTAGAAAGCAGGCAGGATTCGCATTCAGGTTCGACCTTCAAGAGACTCACGCAGATTTAGCACAGTTTGCCGCGTCAGCAAATGCCTCAAGCACACTGTAGGGGTCGTTAGATTTCACTATACCACTTGCAACAAGAACACCCTGCGTGCCAAGTTTTAAGGCGATGGAAACATCTTCGGCTGTGCTGATACCCGCACCGCAGAGCAGACGCATCTTAGGGTTAACTTGATGAACTAGTCTAACAGTATCGGTTATGACTTCGGGTTTGGCTTTTGATACGCTGATACCCGTGCCGATGAGTTCGGGGGGCTCCATGGAGGTTATGTCAGGGTTTAGGGCCGCTACAGCGGCACTTACCAAGGGATTGTTGGCACAAACACAAGAAACAAGGTTTTTCTTGCGACATAATGTGATGGTTGCCTCGATGTCGATAAGGTGGAGCTGACGCTCGGAGTGGTTGATAAGTGTTCCCGCAACGCCGGCTTCCTTTAGCGCCTCAGATAGTATATGCCCGGTTGAATTGCCGGGTTCGATGGGGTCGAGGTGTTGAGCAAACACGGGAATCTCAACGGCTTGGGCGATTTTGGCGAGGTCACTAAACTGCGGCACCACCACAACGCATACACCTGTTTCTTTGGCTGCTTTCTCAGCCTGTTTTGCCAGTTCTAGGGCCCGTGCGCCAGTGGATTCAAGGTAGGTTTTAAAATTCACAATAATCATTGGGGCTTGCAAGTTCAAACGCTTGTTCCTCACGTAGCTAAAACTTTTTTTGCTAATAACACTTTGCTTCCAAAAAAATTAAACAAAAGAGGAAGGGCGAGTTGTTTTTATTTGTGTACTTTTTTGGCGGCTTCTTCGGTTAACATACCAATTAGCTGTCCGTTCTTCACCATAGCGGCTCGTTTAAAGCCCTCTTGGGCCATCAGCCTCATGGCAGTAACCATGGTTTCATCAGTTTCTAAGATGATAAGCGGCGTGAACTTGAGGTCTCCAGATAGGGTTTTTTGAGGGTCTTTTTTCTCTTCGATGATTTCTCTTAGTATATCACGGTCACTGATGACACCAAGCGGCTGATGCTGTAGAGTTATAAGAACAGAAGTAACATTGTTCTGGAGCATACGTTCCACTGCCTGCGCCACAGAATCAGTTTTCTCCACTTCCACAGTGGGCAGTTTCGTTCCGGCTTGGCTTGTGATTTCAGAAATGTCTATACCGCGTTTCCATATGTCGTTTAGCATTTCGCTGACACGCTCGATTTGGCCGGGGTCGCTTGAGTAGAAGGCGTCAGCTAAGTAGAAAGCAGAGTCGGCCCCAAAGTCGCTGAGGGGGGGATTTTTGAACATAAAAAGATGTTTGCTATCTACTAGCATCATGGTCATGTAACTTATGGGCACATGTTTGACTTCATAGTGTAAAGAGAGCTTTTGAGCGGGTTCAAGATTGTCAAGGTCGATGGATGCCATCAAGCGAATCTTTAGGTCCTTTTTGAAAAATCTAATAAGAGAATCATCTTCAGCGAGGCGGTTGATGCTCTGCGAAGAGGTGATGACCACGATTTCTTTTTTGGCAGATTCCAAAATTTTAATAACTTTATTCCAAGCCTCCTCAGCATCTTTTATCACCACAGTTTCGCCCAACGGCACCCCACTTTTTAACTCTTCGATACGCCGGGATGCATCCACACCACTCTGCCACATCTGCATAAAAAACGCTCGGAGAACCGAAACAAACATCTTGTCATTAATCCATAGACCCTCATCTTCGAGATTTAACACCGAGGCTTCGTTTCCAAACGGCGCATAAAGAATAGCTTCCTCCTCGTCTTTGATTAAAAAACGGGGAAAAAACTTGGAACTCATCGTAACATGCCGTAATTTTATGCTAAGCTTATCTTCGGTGATGTTGCGGTCAATACGATCCACCACCTTAAAGTTCTCCATAGACACATCAGTTATGATCTGAACTTGAACACTCCGATGCTGAGCAGGCTCAACAGCCGCATCAAAAACCCCAGCGATATCCTCTTGAATCAAACCCAACGCAGTTGTCAACACAATAACTTCAGACTTGGACTCCTCAATCATATTGAGCATCTTGGAATGAATTTTTTTCTTACCCGTTATTATCGAAAACTTTGCCACTGGATACTCAGACTCAGGAGCACTTATAGACTGCCAAGCAGTCAAAAGAGTCTGCTTCTGATCATTTAGATTGGTAACCTCAGACTTTTTAGCGGTGATATAATTATCAACTAACACAGAAAAAGGAACAATAGTAAAACGCGTCGGACGCTCCAAGGTCGCCTCAATAAATCCCTTCTCTTGAAGTTTCTTAAACGTACGATAAGCCTGCACGCGCTCCATCTTGAGCCTCTTTGCAACAAAACTAGTTGACTGTACGCCGCTTTTGGCAAGAAACATATAAACTTGGATTTCCCGTTTAGATAAACCAAGAATTTGTAGAAATCTAGTTACGTCTTTTTCACTCAACTATATACCGCCATCTAAAATCCAGCTGTTCTATTGCTAATCAAAATAATTTACGTGAAAGATGTTTATAAATTGTATCGTTGCAGACGCAACAAAATACAATAACCACTGGGAAGCTATATCAACGTTTGCTGTTTTGCGCCGTATTCCTCTTTTGCTCTTCGGGCAGGTTCCCAAGATTTCCGCACACAACTCGGATAAAACCCGCCACCTTCATCAAGCAACCGCCTAAGAAAAGCCATAGACCGCTCATCAGCCAAGTAACCGCTACCAAAATCGCCATACTTCTCCTGCAACCGATGGATTTCCCCATCCCGCTCCACTTTTGCAATAATTGAGGCCGCAGCCACCACACCATAATTTCTATCAGCCTTATGTTCAGAGACAATCAATGGCCGCGACAAGGGGAGGCATTCTTTTATGTACTCACCAAAGCGGTTTGGCAACACATCAGCGGCATCCACAAAGGCTTTGTCAGGACTGAGTTCTTGGATGACTTTTGCCATAGTCTGGGCTTCAAGACGATTGAGTTTGTAGAGGGTTTTGGTGCTCCGCACCGCACGATCAATCAGATAAGGCGGCACCTTTATGATATGATGCCGATGGACAAGTTTGAGAATTTCAGGATAGAGCGCCTCACGTTTCTTAACTGAGAGCCGCTTAGAATCCCTAACACCCAACGCCAACAAAGACCATAAATTCTCATCAGAAACAGCGATACCAACAACCACTAAAGGACCAATTACACAACCACGTCCCGCTTCATCAACACCCGCAATCAGCATAGCCAACTACCAGCCTTCGTGGGAAGCTTGAGCGTTCTAAGCTATAACACTTTCCAAAAAATATAATCGAGATAAAGAAAACAATTACTGCAATAAACCCTTAACGAAAAAACAACGGCCAACCTAAACAAAACCAACCGTGTTACAACTACATGAGAAAACAAATAAATTCACAGAAAACAGAAAAACTAAAATAAAAAATACACTCGATAATACGCTAAAAAGCAAAGGGAAGCCTATGGGGGAGCAAGAAACTTGGGGTATAGAAGTTAAGGGTATTTCTAGAAAGTTTGGCAACACCATTGCATTAAAAGACCTCAATTTTAAAATACCGTGGGGTGAAAAATTTGCATTGCTTGGCCCTAACGGAGCAGGCAAATCCACAACACTAAAGCTTCTTACAGGACTTCTCAAACCAAATTCAGGGGAAGTAAAGATAGGCGGAACAGACCCATCTACTGAGAAAGCAAGATCAATCATGGGCTACCTGCCAGAGGATGCAACACCCTATCAGATGCTTTCCGTACGGGAGAACCTAGAATATATCGGTGCGCTAAGACAAGTCGAAAATGTCAAAGAAGCCACAGATAACTTGATGGACTTTTTTGATTTAGGAGAATATGAAAAAGCCAAAGTTGGAAAACTCTCCAGAGGCACCACACAAAAACTAGCATTGGCGTTATCCATCATTCATAAACCAAAGATACTGCTACTTGACGAGCCGCTAAATTATTTAGACATACCAACACAAGAAAAAGTGATAACTCTTCTAAATTCTCTAAGCATCACTTCGCTGGTTTCAACTCATATAATGTCCGTAGCAAGCAGGCTAACTAAAAATGTAATAATGCTCTCCAGAGGGGTTATCCTTTGGGAGGGCAGTATGGACACACTTAGAAAACTAGGAGAGACAGAGGAGCCAATAGAGAGTATTGTAGCCAGGATGATGACTGGTGCACGGTAAACTTCTCAAGTTCCTGCTCTATACGAGATTTTCTAAACCGCTCCTTGCAGTAACAGCATTAATGATTGCGTTTTGCTGTGTGTTTGGCACCTCGGTGATGAACAATAATTTACTGGCCAGTGCGATATTTCAAAATTTGGGGGTAGGTATTACAATTCTTATGCTTGTTTCTGCGGTGTTCAGTAAGGGGCTAATAATCATGAAATCCGATAGAACCTATCTTCTAACACTCCCAATTGAGAAAAAGGAACTGGCTTTAAATCTCTTCATCGCTCAGATAGTCGCATTTTTTATTACAAATATATTTCTCTACGGCATGCTAATCCCATTTATCCTGGCAACGGGCGGAATTAGCTACATTATGTTGCCTATTGATCTTATCGCATTAACTCTGTTGATTTGTTCTATTAGCGTTGTAGCCAGTGGTTTATCAAAGAAAATGAAAATTGCACTGGGAATTTTTTTGATTTCATGGACGTCATCAGCCTTGTGGGGTTTTCCTTTTGCTCCTAGTTCTATTTTTACTGGAAATATGCTCTATGGTTCGATAGTGTTAGTGATTTCAGCCATTTTATCGACAGCCATGGCTCTTAGGGAATTGTCAAATGTTGAGTTTAAAACTATGGAAAGTTTGGTTAGAGCAACTTCGTTAGATGTAAAGAAAATCAGAACCTTTGATGGCATGAGTCCATTTGGCGCTGTTTTCTTTTTGAACTTTTCTGCGTTAAAATTTTCAAAATCAATCAACAAAAAATCAACTCTAAGAAATCAAATCAACAGCATAAAACTATCGTGGGTTATGGTAGTGTCATGTATTTTGGGCGTGGTTTATGTTCTGCTATTACCTCAGATAGATGCTACAATAGGTTATATGGTTATAACCTTTCTTCCGGTAGTTTTACTGTACCTTGTTTGCTTTATTTATCAGAGGGGTATGACAAAAGAGCGGGCATGGTTAGCGTTTACTTCAATGGACCCCATGCGGTATTTCCGTTACATCTCAGCTGCGAAAGCACTATCCTTAGTTACTCTATTTTTACCTTTTGTAATCGCCAATGTAGTTCTTAGTTTTCTTGGTTTCCAAAGTGCAATTACAACGATAATCCCGCTTTTGATAACCATACCTTGTTCTGCAACGCTCACCCTGTATTGGGCAACCATAACTAATCCTGTTCAGTTTAAGGAAGAAGCCCCAACAACGCCAACTCAGATAAATTTAAAACAAATATTAACTGTTATTCCATTTTTTGGTTTTTTTATTATCGTTATGATTTCGGTACTTTTACCCATAGCCGGAATCATTGCCGCCGCTGTTACACTTGGGCTAACCCTGTTTCTTTCATACAACCGTTATCCGTGGAGGACATTTGTAGAGAAACTAACTGAAAATGGATACGTTTAATCGATGATAGATTAGCTTCTAAAATATACCCTACAAATCCAGTCTTATAGCAGTAACTATTTTCCGTCAGAGAAGACCCAGATGCACTTAGCTAATCGGTTGTTTGTGTTTGAGCATGTTTTCAAGAAAGGGTTTTAATTTGGCGTTTTCTGCTTGGATTTTTTCTTTGCCAAGAGCTTTTTGTTGGCTGTCGATCTCTTTTATGATTTCTGCGTAGTGGATGCCTTCTGCGGCGGAGACGTATTCTACGCGGAAGCGTTGGGGGCTTAGGCCCAGTTTGGTAAGCATCACTTTGAGGTTGTCGGTTCGGGTTTTCATTTTGTAGTTGCCGTTTATGTAATGACAGTCATAGGGTAGATGGCAAGCGCCGATCAATACTGTTCCTGCGCCCAGTTTGAAGGCTTCGAGGACGAATTCGCGGGCAACTCGACCGCTACACATGACGCGGATTGCTCGGACATTAGCGGGGTAGTCGCATCGGCTGATGCCTGCGAGGTCTGCGCCGGCGTAGCTACACCAGTTGCAGAGGATGGCTAGGATTTTGTTCTCGGGATTGGTTTTAAGAGCCGCGTGGATTTGAGCAATAATTTGGGCGTCAGTGAAGTGCCTCTGGGTTATGGCGTGATGTGGGCATTCGGCGGCGCATGTGCCGCATCCGTGGCAACTAGCGGTTATGATGTTGGCGGGTTGGTTTTTTTCTTGGCGGATGGCACTGTATGGACATTTGTCCACGCAGACGCCGCATTGTTTGCATTGTGCCTCATCTATGATGCTTATGATGGGTTCGATTTTCCAGGTGGGTTTGCTTAGCACAGTTGCTGCACGTGAGGCGGCGCCGCTTCCTTGTGAGACGCTGTAGGGGATATCTTTGAGTCCCGCACAGGCGCCGGCATAAAAGATACCATCAGTTGGAGAGTCGAGTGGTTTGAGTTTGGGGTGGGCTTCCATGAAGAATCCATCAGCGTCACAACTGAGGTTGAGGATACGGGCAATTTCTTCATATCCCTTTTTGGGTAGGGCAGCTGTTGCCAGCACAACCATGTCAGTTTCGATTTCGATGGGTTGGCCTAACAATGAGTCTTCGCTGTGGACGGTGAGATTGTGGGTGGTGGGGTCTTCGTCGATTCTGCTGACACGTCCGCGGATAAAGTTAACGCCGCGTTCCCGTGCCCGATTATAGAATTCCTCATAGCCCTTAGCAGAACTACGGATGTCCATGTAAAAAACATAGACTTCCACGTCTTCTTTGTACTTCTCTTTGAGTTGCACCACATGCTTAAGAGTGTACATGCAACCAAAGTTACAGCAGTAGGGATAATGTTGTTTATCGCGGCTCCCCACGCATTGGATAAACGCAATACGGCGAGGTCTCTGTCCATCGGATTGGCGAATAACTTTGCCGCCAGTGGGCCCCGCGGCCAAAATCAGCCGCTCAAACTCCATGCTGGTGACTACATTGGAATATTTGCCATAGCCCAAAAGCGGCATATCATAAGGCAGATAAACATCAAACCCGGTGGAAACAACAATAGATCCGACGTCGAGGATAACTTCTTGGGGTTTTTGATCAAAGTCTATGGCCGCTCTTTCGCCGCAAACCTCAGTGCACTTGAAGCACTCGATGCAATAGTCACGGTTGATACTATAGATAAGCGGCACGGCCTGATCAAAGGGCACACTTATAGCCTTGCGTGTACCAAGGTTTAGATCCCATTCATTTGGATACTCGATAGGACAGGCGTCTTTACATTCACCACAACCCGTACATTTTTCGGGGATAACATAGCGGGGATTTTTGCGGATTTTAACCTTAAAGTTGCCAACATACCCCTCACATTTGATCAGCTCGCTGTTGGCAAGGATAGTGATGTTTGGGTGACGGGCGCAGTCCACCATCTTTGGGCCTTCGATACATATACTACAATCCAGGGTGGGAAATGTTTTGTCGAGTGCGGCCATGTGTCCACCGATGCTTGGTGTGTTTTCGAGCAGGTAGACTTTGAAGCCCTGTTCAGCAAGGTCCAATGCGGCGTTGATGCCTGCAATACCGCCGCCGATAATCAGGGCCTTGTTAGTGACGGGCACCTCGATGGTTTGCAGAGGCTGCAACAGCCGCACTTTGGCAATGGCCATTTTGACGGCGTCTTTAGCGCGTTCTGTTGCGGCTTGTGGATCGCTTTGATGACACCATGAGGCGAATTCACGGATGTTTGCCATCTCGTAGAGAAAACTGTTTAGTCCGGCTTCCGCGACGGTTCTGCGGAAGGTGGGTTCATGCATTCGCGGTGAACAGGCAGCAATAACTATACGGTTAAGTTTCTGCTGGCGGATGGCTTGACGGATTTCTTCTTGCCCGGGGTCAGCGCAACTGTAGCGGTTCTCTTTTACGTATACAACATCGGGAATGGTTTTGGTGTATTCAGCAACTGCATGCACATCTACAGTGCCGGCAATGTTTAGGCCGCAGTGGCAGATGAAAACTCCGATGCGGAGTTCTTCAGGGTTAGAAGGATTTTTAGGGATGCTCATTTTTCTTCATCGCCTCAATTTCAAAGCGGTTTTTGACGATTTCCCGTCTGGTCTGTGCAGCATAGGCTTTATATTCTTTAACAGCGGCTTCGGGACTGGTTATGCGTTCGAGGGTTTTGTTCCATGTACCCGAATGAACGGGGGTATGTTGCACCTTGGTTCGGTGAACTGTTAGCGCGTCAGGTTTTGGGCATACGTTTTGGCATGCGCCACAAAACGTGCAGGTTTGCTCATCGATGACAATTTTGCCGCCCTCATCTATGGTGAGGGTCCCTGTTATGGGGCAGACATCCACGCAGTCGTGACAACCCTTGGGACATTTTTCCGAATCCACCGAAAGGCTACCCTCAAAGATTTTTCTAACTTTTATTGCACCCGGAGTACATTTAAATTCACAGAAGCGGCAGGTGGGACAAAACTCTTTTTGAATATTTAGCTTGATTTGAACCCGTTTTTGACCAAGCGGGGACAAGAGGGATATGTCTTGTATGGGTTTGCCATCATATGCAGTTTTTGAGATTTTTATAAGTTTAAGCGGACAAACAGATTCGCACTCCACACATTTTTTATCACACTTACGCGTGTCCACCACTATGTTGCGTATGATCTGGGGGTAGCTATCTTTAGCTAACACAGAAAGAGCACCATTGCCGTTTCCGTTTTGGACAACTTTGATGGCCCCATATGGACAGGTGATGTCACAGACGCCACAAAAATTGCATTTCGCCGCATCAACATCCACTCTAGTTTTTTTTACAGTTTCATCGGGCAGTCTGGGCTGTTTTTGAAGGGTTATGGCTTGTTTTGGGCAGGCTTTTAGGCATATTTGGCAACCAACACAGCGGTTTCTATCTAGGGTTAACTTGTAATTTTTAACCTGTAAAACCCATTCTAAGGTCAAACTGTTTGTCGTATCTTTCTTTAAAGCCTTAAACGGTATCGCTATCCTCACCGGATGGTTATTCTACGCAGGATTCACCCACGCCCATGCTGGCTAGTTGAATGCAGCACTTCGTTAACAACATCTAAAGTAAGCCGCATTTATTGCATGTTGACATATAGCATTTATAGGCAGTAATAAGTATTCCCGCCGGTTTTGTAAAGAATATTAACAAACATACGTAAAAAAAGAACATAGAAAAGAGTGAACACAAACAAGAATGCACCTACAGTAGCAAGAAGATTGTAAGTTACAAACGAAATAGGAGATACGTTTGACGGCATAAGTGTTAAAATCTTGCCTTGCCTTTTCAGAAGTTTGTGTAATTTGTCAAGCCGGATAGGTGCCATTCGTCTTGAGTAGAGCATACAGTTTCATGTCAATAATCTGTCCGTTCTTAATTGCATTCTGCCGCAGGGTACCTTCATACTGGAAACCCGCCTTTTCCAACACACGACAAGATGCAGTATTGGAGACATAAAACTCGGCAAAAACACGAACTATGTCTGTGTTTGTAAAAACATAATCACAAACCAGCCTAACCGCCTCAGTAGTAATGCCCTTGCCCCAATAAGGCTCAGCTATACAATAGCCGATTTCTGCAGTTAGCCGATGGACATTTTCTCTACGATGAACGCCAATGCTACCGATGACTTTGCCATCACAGAGTATAGCAAAAATATACTGCACACCTTTCTGAGCAGACAATATCGAACCGATATACGCCTCCGCATCTTTTTCTACATATGGAAAAGGCAACCCATCCCGAAGATTATCCTGCAACTTTTTATTGTTAACAACCACCGCCAAATCTGAAGCATCCCCAAATTTCCATTCACGAATTGTTACTTGCACAGACATCACCGTCAACTTTTCATCATAGGATAATCCACAGTATTACATGATCTTTTCCCCATAGGTATATCCAAAGATATCAAAACAAGCCCACCATGACTCAGAACAAGGTATTATTTTCATTTTCTCGACGTCCCCACGACCTCGACAAAATTTCCCTGCAAGATCTGCTCAATATCTTTCCAGTGACATCCAGCACAATCTTGTGCGTGAAACTCAGCATCAAAAGAACCGCGACATATTTTACAATGTGCCATCTGTATATCATGCACTTGGTCGAGTTTAGATTTTTTATCCATGTGACACCTCCTCAAATGAGACCAGGAAACTTGGCCAAGGCCAACGGTCGAAAGCTTTATTCCCAAACTGAAGGTACGGAAATTTCACGGAACAAAAAAGACAACCAATATCTCATAGGAGATAGCGGTAAATTAAACTTTTTGAATTCGCAAATAGAAATACACACCACCCTCCACCACAAAACAACAAAAAGCCGCCCGATATTTCAGTTACCCCTAAAACCATCACCACATAAGCAACTAACCCCAGAGTGTATGATATCTACAGCATCGACATCCAGAAGATTTAAGTTCACATACGTATTGAAAAACCCCTAAACCCCCAAAAATGCATCCATAACATGGGGGGCCGTCGTCTAGCATGGATTAGGATACATGCCTGGGGCGCATGCGATCCTGGGTTCAAATCCCAGCGGCCTCACCACGATAATCCAGGCTCCCTTTAAATAGGGGGTCTCACTTACGCTTCCTAAACAACTTTTGATCATCAAAACTGCAAACGTATTCAAAGCCTGCTTCAACGAGTTTCTGAGTCTCTTGAACAGTTTTAGTTATCGCCGAATGAAATGCGTCATCTTCAAAGTTAATCAACTGGGTATACAGCCACGTCGTACGCATGAATTTTAGTCTGCAGATGTAATTGCATTTTTTTGAAAAATAGTTTTTTGATAATCTAGTTTGCGATACATTTATAGCTAGTCTATAACAATAAGTTTTATGCACTATTTTAAAAGTTGGGTAAAATGCAAAAAATACTAGAACAC
>JAIRTW010000034.1 GCA_031254875.1 Candidatus Bathycorpusculum termitum | reverse complement strand
TGAGAGTATGTTTTTAAGTCTGCCCGGTATGCCTGTTAGAAATTTGAACATAGGTACCTATATGGTTTATTGAGAAAATAAGCTTTGACACGATTTAATGGAAAAACGCAAAGTATCAGTTAGGTAACTTGTCAGAGTGGACGCAGGTTAATCCGGCAGGTATGTCTGTTGCTGTATCTGATGCGTGGGCGCGTCAGGGCCGGTTTAGTTGCCGATTTAGCAGTAGTGGTGCAGCCAGCGGCGCCATTAATTTACAAAAGAGCATTTCTGCTGTGGACGAGGTGTTTTTACGATTTTATGTGAGGATTTCTACGTTAACGCCTGCTGTGTCAGGCGATGTTTATTTGGCGCAACTACGGTCTGCGACTGGGTCATGTGCACAATTGATCCTTGTGCAACAAAATAACAATACCCATCTGCAGTTGCATTATTATAGTGGTCAGAATTTGTATAAAACCAGCACCAATCCCTTGTTGCTCAATACTGTTTATTGTGTTGAGTTGCATTTTAAGCGGGGAGCAAGCAATGCTGAGCTTGAGGTTTATTTAGATGGCGCAAAAATGCCTGAGCTGTCTGTTTCGGGCGCCAATATCAATGCAGCCTGCACTACAATATTACTTTGACCAAATTATAAATAAGTGTTAGTTGTATTTTATTGTTGTAGGGTATGATCATGAACAAAAAGTACACGGTCAATTTAACTAAAGATGAGCATACAACAATTTTTATAACACTAAATGAGGAAAAAATTCCTAAAACTGTTAGAAACCGTTGTCACATACTGCTGCTTGCAGATACTCAAACAGGAAAAAGCTTAACTCAAAACGAAATCGCCACCAAATACCAAATCTCAGACGTATGCGTCTACAAAACAATCAAAAACTACCACCAACACGGACTACAATACACGTTGCGACGCAGAACACATAAAACTCCGCCAAGAAAACCAATAGTCAACGGCGAGGATGAAGCAAGAATAATCACACTTGCCTGTAGCAAACCCCCACAAGGCTACGCACGATGGACCCTGCGATTACTCACAAAAAATATAGTTGAACTACAAATCATGCCCTCCATTGGACGGGAGACAGTTCGTAAAACTTTAAAAAAACACGATATAAACCTCACCTAAAAAAACAATGGTGCATACCACCCAAGTACAATGGTGAATTCGTAGCGCGCATGGAAGACGTCCTTGAAACTTATGCATTGCCTTATGATCCCAATGTTCCTTTGATTTGCATGGATGAGAAACCCTGCTATTTCATAGCAGATGAACAAGAACCGATTCCCATGTCAGTTAATCATCCAAAATTGGAGGATTATTCGTATAGGTGTGTTGGGTCGGGCAGTATTTTTATGTTTGTTGAACCTCTTGGAGGTTGGAGGCATACTGAGGCGTTGAGACGTCGCACCAAGCTTGATTGGGCACATCAGATTGAGCGGTTGCTTTTAGAATTTTATCCAGAAGCAGAAAAAGTACGGTTGGTTATGGATAACTTGAATACTCATAATATTGGTTCTTTGTATGAGGCTTTTTCTGCTGAGAAGGCGCGTAGTTTGGCTAAGCGTTTAGAGATTCATTACACTCCTAAGCATGGTAGTTGGCTTAATGTTGCTGAGTGTGAATTGAGTACTTTGAGTAGGCAGTGTCTTGATAGGCGGATACCTGATATTGAAACACTAAACAAGCAGTTATCAGTTTGGGAAAGAGACCGAAATAACTCGGTTAAACAGGTAAATTGGCACTTTACCACAAAACAAGCAAGAGGAAAACTAAAACATTTGTATCCTAATTTATAATGCGGTCAAAACAATATTACTGGGGTCAACGTATGCTACACAGGTTGGCTCAGGAGGGTTTTCAATCTTTTATGATGATGTTATGGTTTCTGACTCATACATCGACCCAATGGGCATATTGCAACTGGCCTCCAAGCATGCGCCTCTTTCAAAGTTTGGGTTGATTAATTATATTTGGGGATTTGAAAACGGTGCATGGTTACCGCAATACAAAACCATCCCCACCGGCAACAGCTTCCTACAACTACTCGATACAGAAACCGGCGTTGGAACTGAACTCTTCGAGATTGTAATCGATGAACAAGACAACCCCAATTATCCCTTGCCGCCAAATAAACGGTGGAGTCCCATCTTAGGTGTCAGCACGGGCCTCACAGTGAAAAAAGACATTGCCGCAGGCGGGTATGTCTCAGCTAACCAAGGCTTAATCGGGTTGGGTAGCGGCATGTACAGCCCCTTTGACCCACCCGGCGCATGGATGATACACAGCCAAAACAAAAAACTCAACTTCAAAGGAACTACCTACCCAAATAACCCAAAACCAGGATGGCGATGCATACGCACTGATCAGCCAGTAGTCTCAGGAAACGTAACTTCCTATAAAATGTATGAGTATCAGGAGATTTCGCCAGGAGTCTATAACTGGGGACCAATGATGATTGGATCCGAGGCTCGTTTATCCACTACTGATAATGGGTATCCTTTTGGAAGTAGCAAGCCAAATTGGGGCAGTAGTGAGGCGAATCAATGGTTTATATTGACGAGCAGTGATCCTCCGGAAATTTTTAAATGGTTTGGCGACTCATGGAGTAATGGGTATGCCATAGATAAGCCGCCGTTTAATGAGTTTTTTGACACCTTTGAGATACGCCGATTAGGATACGACTCCCTTATAATCCAAGATGACCAGTATGCTCACCTCAAATGTGCCAACATAACTGCCCACAATACTAATCCATCCAAAGATTTGACCTATGGTTTGGGTAGTCCAGAGCAGCGATGGCTGGGTGTTTGTGCTGAAACAGTTTATGCGGCGGGGTTTAAGAAGCTGGATGCGTCCGAGTGGAATTTTGCTTCTCTTGATGAGTATGGGTTTTTGACGGTTGCGGGGTTGCATTTGGGGGCGGGTTATCCTGATCTATATCGTGCGTCTGGAAATCGCGCGGTCATAAGCGGCAATTTTGAAGTAGACGGCAACACTGCCCTGGGCAGTCTTAACGTAAACGGCATCATGGGACTAACTGGAGATCTAAACGGCAACTGCTTCATACAATTCGGACAGGGCACCGGAGCGTTGCGACTGGCCAAAACCGGCCCAAGCGTACTCTCCATACAGCAATGGAGCGGCTCTGTTTGGAACCTGGCAGATATGAATGTGGCCGGTATATTCACATCTTGGCTCAACACCACCCAAAGCGGCGGCGTCATAGGCGTATTAGCACCGCTTAGCTTCAGCGGCTCAACAGGTACATCAGGGCAGGTGCTAACCTCTAATGGCTCAAACCTTCCAACATGGCAAACCCCAAGCGGCGGGGGTACTTGGAACGGAGGTACCGTAACCAACCCCATATACATAAAATATAGCGGGCAAGCCGGAGGGCAACTCATAATTGAAAATACCCTTGCTGGCGGGGACATTTTAGGTATTGGTGTTGGTGATAACGGGTTGTATCCTCATCTGGCCTGGTTTGGAAGTTCCTATGGAACAAACAACATTAACGATTTTGCCTATGGCATGTTTTTAGGCTTAACTGGACAATCAGCCATTCTGCTACAGGCAAAGTGGGATAATACTGAAAAGATGCGCCTAAACCAATCCGGTGCCCTAACACTTGCCGGCGGCTTAACCACTCAAGACAACAGCCTCATAGCTGACAATGCAAAGTTTTTTGGGTTACGTAACGGCGCAACACGATTGTTTGCCCCCTCAGATGGTACCCTGTCGGTTCAGACTTCAAGCGGCAGTCTGGGAACGCTAAATACCAGTAACTTGTTCACTGATCATCTCAACAGTGCAAGTGCGGGTGGTATCTATCTTATGGATGTGTTAAAATCCAATGTAAACGATGTGGGTTATCGTTCGTACTACGGCGGGGGCGGCGGCGGAAACAACGGCGGCATATGCCTTGACCGATATGGTAACGTATGCTTTGTCGGCGGTACTTCAGCAAATATTTGGAGTGTAGCAAAAAACACCTCTAGCGGACAGATATTAGCCGTAGGATACGATGGCTGGGTTTCAGTTTTAAACCTCTCGGGGTCAGGAACAAGATCAGTTTATGCCATGAGTAATGGTGTGCTCACAACGTCGTCCTCATCTGAGCGCTATAAAGAAAATATTGAGGTGCTCAAGGATAGTTCGTGGATATATGAGCTGAAGCCTGTTTCGTTTGAATGGAAAGACTCTGAGCGTAAGAAGACTGATGGAACGCAAATCGGGCTTATAGCTGAAAAAGTGTATGCTCTGTGTCCTGAGCTTGCATGGACCGATGATCAAGGAAGGCCGGAAGGGGTGCATTACGAAAAACTGGCTGTGCCTATGCTGGCTGAAATGCAGAAACTGCGAAATGAAACAGATGAGCTGAAGGCTAAACTTGCGGTAATGCAGGAGTGTCTAAACAAGTTAGAGCTTAAAGTCGCGGGCTAACATACCTTTTTTATTGTTTTGGAGGTGACTAAGTATTGACTGAGAATACAACTGAATCTTCACCTAGTATCATGCAACAGATTGGTCTGCTCAATTTGCGCCTCAACGATATGATGAATCAGCTCAACATGACAGTCAAAGTACTACTTGATGAGAACCAAAAACTTGCTGCTGAAGTCCAGCAATTAAAGGGCGAAAATAATACAAAAACAGAAAAGAGAAAACCGTAAAAAACACCATAACCCTAAATATTTTTTTATTTGTAACCGTAACTATAATCACAGTTATCAGCAATACTGTTTTGGTTTGTATTCAGCTCTCAGAGGAATACAGCGTTATATTGAGGCGAACATA
Organism: Candidatus Bathycorpusculum termitum; assembly: GCA_031254875.1. Taxonomy (GTDB): domain Archaea; phylum Thermoproteota; class Bathyarchaeia; order Bathyarchaeales; family Bathycorpusculaceae; genus Bathycorpusculum; species Bathycorpusculum termitum. The sequence continues at coordinate 69 of JAIRTW010000034.1, read as the reverse complement.
CGCAAACAGGCCTTCAATAATGTTTGTTGAACAAAAACAGCAAAAAAACTAAATTTCATGAAAACGAGG
>JAIRTW010000008.1 GCA_031254875.1 Candidatus Bathycorpusculum termitum | reverse complement strand
TTGTCTATTGTGATTAAAACCTGCCTTTACACAATGTTGTTTTCCACACTTTGGACAGTTCATAGCCATCGCAAATACAAAAGGCTAAACCATCTTATAATCCTTTTTGCAACACTCTCCATTTTTGCTTCTATGTATCGGTAATGTATTTAAATAACGTCGATTACCGATATATCGGTATAGATTCGTGAGAAAACATTTACCGACATAAGGTGAACATTCTGAAGAATAGAGGAACACATCGTGAACGTATAATTAGAACTCTTCTAGTGGAACCAAACGGCGCCCTCACAAAATACAAACTTGCTAAAAAAGCAGAAACCTCCTTTCCATGGACACACGAATTTCTAAACAAACTTCAAACACAAAACCTAACCAAAAACACCCAAGTCACAAACTACTTGGGACTCGTCAACTACTGGTTACAAATAAAAACCAAACCAGAAAAAAGAGAGTATATGCACAAAAACGCCTTAGACCTAATTCAAACAAGCAAACTCCCCTATGCCCTCACTACTTATCAGGCAGAAAACCTTGTCCAACACTACCTCTTCCCCTCCCGCATAGACCTATACATAAAAAGAGACGACGCGACTAAGTGGCATGAAGAAGTGACTACTGACGGGTTAGTTGGTAAAGGCAATCTGCGACTCCTCATATCCGATGAACATGTCTTCTACGGAGCATTTAAACGCCAAAACCTAACCGTTGTAAGTATTCCGCAGTTAATAGTTGACCTGTTGCAAGAAGGCGGTGTATGTACGGAAGCTGCTGAAAAACTCGTAAACAAGGTGGAACAACATGCTATATCAAACAACTGAGACAAAAACCTCCCAAGACCAAATGCAGACAATCTTTGCTCAACTTAAAACCCAAACTTGTCTTCTGGGTGGTTGGGCAGTTTACTATCTGGTAAATGAGAACTTTCAAAAAGCCACAGGACGAACCTACATTGGCTCAAGAGACATCGACTTGGGTTTTCACATAAACATGGACTGGACTCAAGAGCAGTTGAAGAACTCCGAGTTTGCCACAACAATCCAAGTGGCTGAAAGCATGGGTTTTAATTCAGTGAGTTTTAGGCTTGTCAAGGATTTCGATGCAGATACAGGAAAAGAGTTGATGCCTGAAGAATCAGCTAAACGTCCGTTGTATCAAATATTTCAGTTGTACATAGACCCAATTGTTGACTGCATTCACCCTGAAATAAAAAACTTGCTTGGGTTTGTGCCAATAGATGAGCCACTCTTATCACTGGTTTTCCAAGAAAAAATGCACCGAACCCAAATGTTATTTGGGAAAAATATCTTAATTCCAGAACCACATGTCATGCTGGCTATGAAACTTAACTCTGCCCCGAAGAGACAAAGAACACAAACTACTCAAGGACATAGCCGACATCTACGCCCTTCTATGGCACTCTGATACAAAATTATCCAAGCTCAGAGAACAACTCTTTGCCACAACCCCAAAAGAGAACGTAGGAAAAGCCGTTCATACCTTCTCCCCAGGTGACATCAGCAAGGTCGCTGCAATATTAGGAATCGACAACCAAGAGATATCGCGGGTATTAAAAGAGATAATGTAGACGTTAACAGCATGCCTGTTTGGGGATGTCTTGTTTTTCTTCACCCTTTAACATGTGCTCATTCCAGTCCTCGGTAAGTTCTGCAAGTTCAGGCCAACAGTTCTTACAAATTGGCAACCTCTCTGATTCTAACTGGATATACAAAACGATATCTGTACAACTACAGTTGGGCTTTAGGAAATTTTGACATTGCTCATCCAAAACGTTCACATCTAAAAAACATGTTTTCTGCTTTTTTAAAATAGAAAACACTACCTGCCAAAGCAGAGGTTTAGAATTTGAGCAACAAAAATCAAAATTCGTCATTTCAAAGTAAAGATAGGCTTCATGTGTTGGGTATAGATGCAGAGATTGATCCGGCCATAGGTAAGAAGCTAAAGCGCGGGATTTACTCTGTGGATCGTATTCATTCTTTGGTTATGGGGTTTCCGGGGTGTGGTAAAACACGTTTTCTGCTCTCCATGATAAAACAACATATTGACCATAACGAAGGTTTCATGGTAATTGACTCCCACAGTGACTTGACCAATCTTGTTCTGTCGCATATTCCGCGTGAGAAATGGGATCGTGTTATCTGCATTAATCCTTGGTCGGCCTTTGAAGACAAGTACGACCACCAAGTACTGCAAATTAATTTTTTGGAATCCAAAGACCCCTACGAACGAGACGTAGTTGCCCGAATGTTCATGGACACCCTTGAGAAAATTTATGAACGCTGGTGGGGGGGACTCCGCCTTGACATGATTCTGCTAAATGCTTTGTATTTGCTTATGGAGAAAGAGAATGCAAAGCTTCCTGATTTGTACAAGATTTTGGCAGATAATGACTTTCGAGAAATGCTTACGGCTAAATGTAGGGATCAGAATGTTCGCACCTTTTGGGAGAAGCAGTATGATAAGATGCCTAAGGATGCGTCTATGGCTGTTTTGACTAAATTGTATCGTATTGTGCAGGAGAGGATTTTGGTTCCCATGTTTATGGCGGAGAAAAGTTGTATTGATTTTCGGGTGGCTATGGATCAGCGAAAAATAATCATTGTAGATCTCCCGGAAGGGGTAATCACTACTGATATGGCTAATTTTTTGGGTAGCCTCATCCTTTCAGCTACGTATAATGCGGGTATGTCCCGTGAAGATATCCCTGAACGAGAACGTGTGCCTTTCTATGTGTATGTGGATGAAGCTTATCGTTACACCACCAAAAGCATACCCGAAACCCTCCAATCCCTACGCAAATTCAAAATCTACATAACACTAGCCAGCCAATACCTAACACAATA
>JAIRTW010000003.1 GCA_031254875.1 Candidatus Bathycorpusculum termitum | reverse complement strand
AAGACAACAACATACTCCGCACCAGCCTCATATGAAGCACACATCTGACTATACATTTCTTCCCCACCAATCAGATAAGGCGGATGAGTATAGGTCCAAGTTATAATCGTACCCCAACTCTTCCCCTGCAAACTAGCCGCCCCCCTAACCAAACCAACTTCCTGAACAACACTATTATTCCAACCCAACTGAGCAAAAACCACATCATACCCAACTTGATAATCCCACCAATAAAGCGCATAATCCGAAGTAAACAACCTAATAGACGATGCGCCATCAAACACGCTTAGGCTTTCTTGTTGATTTATTATATAGAGATGTGCAGCATCACTATAGGTTTGAATGGGAAGTGTGTTGTAGATTTCTTGGTAGGTTTGAAACCGGGAAATGTTCCCCTGATCACTTACGGGCTGACCGGTTTCATCTTGCACCCGTCCATCTGGATGATAGGTTAGTGTTCTATCCATTCGGGATGCATCGGTTGTTGTATGACAAATAGTACCATTTGGATAATAAACAGTCGTAGCAGAAGGTACACTATCCTCTGTTGGACTTACTAAGTCACCTATACTATCGACAGGCGAGTCAACTACCCTAGGCAAATAATTTGCGGGTCCTGTTTCGGGTTCTGTTGTTATGGTGATCGCTTCTGACATTGAATAAATGGCCCTGATCACTGTAGTATCGTTTATTGTGCCATATTGAAGTGATTTGTCCTGCATTTTATGAATAAAACCTTGCGTTATAGGGTCATATAGGGATCCTTCTTTGTCGAGCATTTTTCCGCCCGGCTCATCATTATAGTATATGCCTAGGAAATGGTTGCCCCATCGGGTTTGAGCTACGTCGAGAATTTTGTCTAAACTACCCCTGCTATTGTGAGTGAAACTCAGTATGATGCTTAACCCTGCATCTACAGCATAATCACAAATCTCCTCCGTAGCATTGAGATCATACATCAAAAAACCCGATTGCATAACAAACAAATTAGTGTAGTCTTTAACCTTATCAATGAGCAGTTTAGCATCAGTAACGCTGTCACCACTGAACGTTACCCCAACATAGAACGGTTGCACAGAAGGGCTCTTTGCAGGCATTTGGTTAACTATAGCAACGGTTACTAACACCAGTATCATCAATAGTGCGACAGCTGTAGAGAGTATTACCGCCCGTTTCATCAACAGCACTCTTTAAGTGACTCTCATCAGTGGTCTATAAGTGTGTATTTAGCCCCTTTAGACTTGGGCAAGAACATAGCCAAACTACTTGGTTCCAAAGCCGCCAACATCACATATATAAAATTCAAGAATCATGCTAAGATACAAGTCTCTTCTTTTTACCGGTTAAAACAACAATTTTCTCTTTACCAACCACCCGACCATTCTTCTTTATCTTAATTAGCTGACCATAATCAATCAACCCAAGCGCAAAGCACGGAGGTATCTTTCGGCGGTTGATGATATGCTCAAGCATAAATCTGATAACCCATCGATTGGTATTTTGCTCTGCACTGTACCGTAAACTAAAACCCAGAAACAAGGTTTGTTAAGCGGGTCAAGCCCTGCGCTGATAAAAAGAGAAGGCGAAAAAGCAGGTGAATAAGCACCTTCTCCTTCATCAGCAACCTAACCCGCCCAACTGTGGCTATCTTCTGCATTCCGGATGATAGCTAACCCGGTTTTAAAATATAAAGAAATGTTGTTACAATATGTTACAACAAACCAAAGCATACATGAATAGTTTGAACATGGATCCACATCTTGGCATCAATCAACCACGATAATTAAAAGCCTGTTAGTTAGGGCTGGAGATATTGATAGATAATAAATATGTTAAGAGGGGGGATTGAGGGTTTTAAGCCAGGTCAAAAAGCTTTCGTGCACCTTTTGGGGGGTTTCAAATACATGCACATCCTCCATGGTTTCTAATTGTCGTACCTGCGCAGCTTCTTCTTTACGCACCCGTAGTTTTAGGTCTTTACCATTGGGCAGTTTTGTGTAGATGATGCTTTCTTTGTAGTCCACGGGCATAATCCATACGGGTACAAATGCTTTGAGTGCCATAAGTGCGGCGTTGGTTAGCAGGGTGTCGCTTATGCTGTTAACGATTTTTGCCACGCTGTTAGATGAGGCTGGGAAAAGCAACAGAAATTCATATCTTCCGCTCTGCACTGTACCCGCCAAAAATGGTGAGTTAGCGTTGGATTCAATAAAGACTTTGGGGAAACTGCTCTTGAGGTTCTCGTCGAGGCGGTAGAATTTTAGCATTGTGTCAGCGGCTTTAGAGACGTAGACGTCTATGTCAACTTTGTCCGCGGACTGTTGCTTTAGATCTTTCATGGTTTCAATTATTTCTTGGATTTTGTCGCCTGCACCGGTTATGCCCCAGGCAATTTTGAGTTTTTTAACATTATTTTCCGCCATAAAAATCACTGCTTTTGTGTGTAGCGTTCTATGTATTCGCCGAAGCGTTTGGTGGTTTTTTTGAGTTCATGCATGCCTTCCGCATCGAGTTTTACGCCCTCGAGGGTGTCTTTGCTCCACAGGTTTGCACCTAAATTAGCGCCAAATGGACCACCACCCACCGAAATCATGCCGTAGATTAGGTAGAAGGTATGAAGCTGTAATTGTGCCAGTTCCTGTCCGCCGGTGCGGTCGCCGCCCACGGTTATGCCCATGCCGACTTTGCCGTTGAAAAAGTTCTTATCTGCCGCTACAAGCGAGCGGGTGCGGTCCAGCACCGTTTTAAGCTGAGCGCTGATACCGCCGAGATAGACGGGAGTTGCAAAGATTAAGCCGTTGGCAGCTGCAAAGGAGTCGTAGAGTTCTTTGAGGTCATCTTGGAAGGCACAAACTTTGTTTGTTAAACAGAAATTGCAGTGGACGCAGTATTTAATCGATTTAGCGCGAACCGTCCACAGTTTAGTTTCAAACCCCTGTTCTTTTAGGGTTTCAAGTGCCTGCGTTAGTGCGTATTCTGTTGCTTGGTTTCTTGGGCTACCGCTGACGCCGACAATCAACATAGTCACCAGTTAAATCTAAGATAAATACAGATTAAAGTCTATTGTTTATCCCAAACCATCAGTATAGGCAGAAAAGCGGCAGGTACTCAAAGGTGTGGCTTAGCTGAAGTTTGTTTCGATGTATTCTTTTAGGGCAGTTGCGTTGTTGTATTTCTCTTCTTTTGAGCCAAAAACAAAGGTTATCCGTCTGCTTTTAGCTTCCTCAGCTACTTCGGCGGTTACATCTCTTTTGGAGTCAAGTTCTGCCCAATAACGTTTTTTGAATTCAACCCATTTATCGGGATCATGGCTGTACCATTTCCTAAGCTCACTGCTGGGTGTTATTTCTTTTGGCCACTGATCGATTTTTGCTTGCTCTTTTTTTAATCCTCTTGGCCAGAGGCGTTCTACTAAAATCCGCTTTCCATCTTCGGGGCTTGGTTTTTCATAAGCCCGCTTGAGAATAATTGGCATATAAACAACTCGATTTATAATCTGCTTTGCAGTCTAATCTATTATTCTTTATAGGGTAAATAGTTTTAGACAACCAGTAACCTTGGTATCAAGTAAAGCATTTGTTGGTAGATAACCATAAAGACAAGCATTTGTAGACTGTGAACTCCATCCTCTTCTCCCAGGCCACAAAGGCAACATCATGTTTGGAGGGGACTTACGCGCAGATAGATAAGCCGGAGGACTGTTTGGAGCGTTAGCAGAAAGTGTTAATTGCAGTCTGCCAAGTTTGCCGTAGTTTACAGTAATTGTTGATGTAACTAACCAAGTTTATAAAAACTCAACACAAATTGAATAGTGCAGAACGGAAAGCAGGGAGATAAGCCATAGTTAAGGAGGGCCCTCCGTTCTGCACTGCCAGGATATTTGCCTGGCTTGCGTTATAACATTTACGCAAATCAGGGCCATTTTATTCACTTTTTAGAACGATATTGATCAGAACCAGCCGTGTGAGACTAAAAATTTTTACGCAGTTTTTTACAAACATGGCGGCGTCGGTTATGCGTCTATTCGGCAAAAAATCAAACGACCCCCTGCCATCCGCCGAGCAAGCCACATTTGCGGCCAGAAATCCGCCTGCCAACAGACGGCTAGTAAGCCCGCAATCGTGCGGGATATTTTTTGGGGCGCGTGGCAATCAATATGTTGTAAAGCCTGAAAATGTGGACGGACACGTTTTAGTTGTCGGCGGCACGGGGAGTGGCAAAAGCTCATGTGTTGCCATTCCCACGCTCAGGAGTTGGAAAGGCAGTATTTTTGCCGTTGATATTAAGGGGGAATTACACGCAAACACAAAAGAACACCGCAAAAACATCAAGCTATTCAGTCCTGTGGACAAAAACAACGCCTACAGCTACGACCCTTTCGTGTTCCTGAACGAAAGCCCCAACCCCGAGTAGGAAGCCCGCCCCATAGCCCAAGCCATAATCCCCCTGCCCCTGACGCAAAAGAGCCCTTTTGGGTCGAGAGCGCACAGATGATTTTAACCGGCGCGATTTTATACTTCCACACGAGAAAAAATCTTTTATTGACACGCTTAAAAATATTCAGAAATTCAGCCCAAGCAACTGATAAAAATCGTTTCGGAAAGCGGCAACGAAAAAGCGGTGCTATGCGTACAAAGTTTTGCCGATATAGACGGCAAAGTCTTAGCGGGCATCGCCACCGAAATAAGCCGCGGAATCGTTGCCATTGTAACCGATGATGATATTGTCGCGGCACTAACACATGAGGAAGGACGGCAAACAATATCTCCCGATGACCTTGAAAAAGGGAACTGACATATATATCAAAATCCCCGAACACCTTTTGCGCCAATGGAAAAATCGCCTAACCCTTATGACCGACCAATTTATCAGCTTTTTTGAACGCAGAAAAGAAAGCCCTGACAACCGCTCGATATTATTTTTGCTCGACGAATTTCCAAGACTCGGCAAAATTCCCGCCATAACCGACGCTTTAGCGACCTTACGCTCCAAAAAAATCACCGCCTGCATAATTATTCAAAGCCTCGCCCAACTCAAAATGATATACGGACACGACACACAAGAAGTCATCCTATAAAATTTACCCGGAGTGTTCACACCACCATGCTGTGTGAGGGTTATTAGCTATCATAAACAGAGAGGTCCCCGTTAGTTACTGCACTTGAGCAGCCACACACATTTAAGTTTTTCAAAAAAGCACTCTACAATGAACAGCGGTCATTTTTAGGAGGTGTAAATTTTTGGTTAAAGTCTACGGCAAGGATGGCAAAGAAGAGACTTTTGAGAGTAAAAAAGTTGAAGACGACCTTAAGGCCGTGGGGCTACCTCAGCGTATTGCAGAAGAGGTTGCTGAGCGGTTGGAAGCAAGGGTGCAAGACGGTTGGACCTCTGATAAGATCAGAGATGAAACCGATGTTGAACTACGGCATCTGCAGGAAGCCATAGACAAGGCGCATGCAAGTTATAAGGGGGCAACACCTATGGGCGCGCACAATGTCGGAGAACAGAGAACCATGTGTGAGAGCGATAATTCTATAGATGTGCAGCCGCGCTCAGAAACTAAGGTTGAGTGCCGAAACATCGAAACCTAACGGCAAAATAAAGCGTATAAGTATAAGTATAAAATTAGAGAATATTGCAAAAAGGATTATGAAATGGTTTAACCCTTTGTACTTACGAGGGTTAGGATATGTTCCAAGTGTGGCCGCCAGCACTGTGTAAAAGCAGAATTTAATCACAATAGACAACGCTACAAATGCAAAGACTACAAATACCAATTCACACAAACCACAGACAAAAACAACACCAAACGCACCTTCACCCTCTACCTCCACGTTGCCGGATTATCCATAAACGCCATTGGACGTATGCTAAAAGTCAAACCCACCACAAGCCCATATTGGGTGAAGAACTTTGCCCCTAAAAACCTACGAAAAACCCACCCCACAAAACGACGCCATAATTGAACTCGATGAAATGAGACACTTTTTACGATCAAAAAACGAGAGTATTTCAAAAGAGATTATGTGCAAGGTTCCAGATTTCCTCTCGAGAGCCGTTGACATGAAAACGGGCAAACAAAAAAATCGTCAAATCAATCATACGCAAACTCCTTGAAACCATACAGGTTTTCCGACGAAACCTCCCACACCAATGCCGCTGACGAAAATTATTACGCTCCACCCCATGCGTCTCTGCCTTAGTCTGAACCAACAACTCAGACGGGATCAACTCCGCATACGCCTCCCAATTATCCGCAAAGAAAACCTTAATCTTTAGCTGGTGCAACCGGTCAAGCATTTTCTTTAGAGTTTGAGCACTTCGGTTTCCGCATTCCCAATCCCCAAGCTCACCGGTAGTTCGACAATATGCCTTCCAGACCCAGACCTTGTTTTTTTTGATCGTAAAAAATGCCACATCTTATCAAGCTCAATTATGACTTCGCCTTGCGGGGTGGGCTTTTCATAGGTTCTAAGTGCAAAATTCTTCACCCAATATAGGATGGTGGAGGGTTCAACTTTTAGCATGCGTCCAATGGCATTCATGGATAAGCCGACAACGTATAGGTAGAGGGCGAAGGCGCGTTTGGTGTTGTTTTTGTCTGTGGTTTGGGTGAATTGGTATTTGCAGTCTTTGCATTTATAGCGTTGTCTATTGTGATTAAAGCCTGCTTTTACATAGCGTTGGCTTTCACACTTTGGACATTTCATAACCATCGCAAATACAAAAGGCTAAACCATCTTATAATCCTTTTTACAATACTCTCCGCTTTTGAAACACTCTCAAAAATTAAACAAAAGAGGGGAAGTATGTCTGGGTTTGAAAGGGTGAGTAAACCCAGATGTTACTCGCTTTCAAAGTATTCTTCGGGTTTTGGTGGAACGGGGGTACCCTCTGGCGTTCGCGTATTTTTTTGATGGTATCGGCTTGTAGTTGTTTTGGCACATAGGTCCATCTGCTGAACCGGGTTGCCCAGAATGCGCGCCCTTCGGTTGAGCTTCTAAGTTCATCGGCGATACCAAAGGATTCGGAAACGGGCATTTCTGCTTGGATCCACAGTATCGCAGAAGCAAGGCGGTTTTCACTTTTTCGCTAATCTACTCAAAAACACCGCCAAATCAAACCAAACAAACCACCAGACAAACCATCAATCAAGCAACTCCAAATCCGACAACGGACCTTTGCTACCGCCTAAACCTACGCCACATACCGTAAACATGTTTACAGTTAAGCAGGGTGTGCGGCTGAAATAATCCATTGTCGTGATGGGCTTCACTGGAGCAGCTACGTTTGTAACTGTAATGCTGACTGTTTAGCTTGAAACTTTGACTTTTATTACCATACTTTATGTTTTATTGCCATAAAGTTAATAGGTTACAAATTCAATGACCATGTGGTTTCCTCTATTATTTAGGAGATTCCATATGCATAAACCATTTGGAAATGTATTACATTCAAATCAAAATAATGAACTTATAAAAATTAAAGTGGAGACTGAATAGTAATGGCGCGTTTTAGACAAAATGAAGAAATTGTTAAATTGATGGAGAACCCCAAAATCATCCGTAACACCAGCATTATTGCTCACGTTGATCATGGCAAAACAACTTTGTCAGATAGCCTTTTGGCACATGCAGGAATTATCAGCTCAGACGTTGCTGGACAAAAACGATTCCTTGATAGCTATATTCTTGAAAAACAACGGGGCGTCACCATATTTGCTTCAAACGTCAGTTTAGTTCACACATATGAAAATACAGAACACTTGATCAACCTTATCGATACCCCAGGACACATCGACTTCTCAAGCGCAGTTACACGAAGTTTAAGAGCCGTTGACGGCGCACTTGTAGTTGTTGACGCCGTAGAAGGCCCCATGACTCAAACAGAAACCGTCCTCATGCAAGCGCTTAAAGAAAGAGTTAAACCACTATTATTTATCAATAAAGTTGACCGATTAATCAAAGAAATCAAGTTATCACCACAAGAAATACAGAAAAAATTTGCAAAAGTTCTCACAAAAATCAACAATCTAATTGAAAAAAACGCCCCCCCAGAATATAAAGAAGCCTGGAAAATTAAAATTGAAGACACCGTCGCTTTTGGCTCAGCTCTTCACAAGTGGGGATTAAGCCTTGATTATATGAAACAAAAACACATCAGCTTCCAAGACATCATCGACGCATACACCGGCGAACCAGAGGAGGTTAACGCCAAAGTAGATGCATTAAGCAAAAAAGCGCCGCTACCAGAACCCCTTCTTAACATGTTCTGCAAACACTTACCAAGCCCACTAGTCGCTCAACCATACCGTCAAACAAAAATTTGGCCAGGCGATCCACAGAGCCCGGTCGGTATTGGTATGGCAAAAGTTGACCCCAAGGCTCCACTGCTTATGTGTATTTCCACAATCGATGTGGATCCACACAGCGGCACTGTTGCCATTGGCAGAATTTTCAGCGGCACCATCATCAAAGGTAAAGAAGTACAGCTAGTCGGTTCACAACAAAAAGGCACCATACAACAAGTTTTCATGAGTATGGCCGCTGACCGGGTCATTGTTGACCGCGTGCCAGCAGGCAACATCGGCGCAGTCTCAGGTTTACCCGCTATGCGCATCGGTGAAACCATAGGTGAAGCAAAATGCGACATCCACAGCTTTGAAGGCCTAACCTATGTGTCTGACCCAGTCGTTACTGTAGCCGTTGAACCAGAAAATGTTAAAGACCTGCCACTTTTTGACAAAGTCATGCATAAACTCACAACAGAAGACCCCTGCATACGCTTTGTCATGAATAAAGAATCCGGCGAATTCCTCCTCTCAGGCATGGGTGAGTTACACCTTGAAATCACAGCCTACCGTATGCAGGAAGCAGGACTCAAAGTTAAACTCAGCAAACCAATTGTTATCTATAGAGAAACCATCAGCCACGACTATACGGGTCCAGCAGTTATGGGTAAAAGCCCCAACAAACACAACAAACTCTGGATAACCATCGAAAAACTCTCTGAAGAAGTCATAGAAGCCATTAAATCAGAAAAAATTACTGATTTACAAAACAAAGACGAAAGAGCCAAAGCCCTCAAAGGTTTCGGCTGGTCACCAGACGAAGCAAAAGGTGCAGTTGCAGTTGAAGAAAGCAACATCCTAGTTAACCGCATCCGGGGACGACAATATGTAGAAGAAATCATCGATCACATAAAATCTGGCTTCCGCGAAGCAGTACGCGCCTCCCCCCTTACAAGAGAACCCGCACATGGCCTAAAAATCAACTTAGAAGATATCACCCTCCACGAGGACCCCGTCCACAGAGGCCCAGCCCAAGCCATCCCCATGACCTGGCGACCAATCTACTGCGTAATCCTACTTAGCAAACCCAAACTACTTGAACCCCTCATAAGCTTTGAATGCAAAGTCCCATCAGATTTCGTCAGCAGTGTCCTTGCAACTGTTAACAAACGACGTGGCAAAATCATAGACATGCCCTCAGAAGAAGACATGATAACAGTCCAAGCAGAAATGCCCGTTTCCGAATCCTTTGGTATCGCCGATGAACTTAGAAGCTCAACCGAAGGGCGCGCATTCTGGGCAACTCAATTCAGCCGATGGGCCTATATTCCAGAACAACTGCAAGAAGAAACAATCAAAGAAATCCGCGAACGCAAAGGACTACCAGCTGTTCCACCAAAACCAGAAGAATACTTCGAGAGAGAATAATCTCGAATAACCTTTTTTATTTTTTACCTTTGTTTTTTGGTAACTATTCAGCCGCAGGGTGAGTTTTGAAATAGTAAGTTATTGTTCTGTGAGGATTCCGGAGATAGTACTGTAGCTGACTTTTTGCTTGACAGCCGTTCCAATAATGATGAGCTATTTTACCAAAATTCCTTGCACCTCCACAGCGAAAACCGCCCAAGACCGTCTGCTTCACTTCAACAGGTCAAATATCCGCTCAGCTTGTTGTTATCAAACGGTACCCTAAAGTCCACTGCAAACCGACAACCCGCCTACAATACACTATAAACCGACCAAAAGACAAAGCCCTCGAACGCTTCGCACACCCAAAACCAAAGGTTCTCCACCAAACCCAACGCACCAACCACTCATACCTCACCCCAAAACTCACACAATAACAATCCGGCAACACAACAAACCCGCCCCTTACAACCCCCACAACCACTTTAACCGCCGCAAAAAACCCAACATCCAAACAACCCACCCTACCCGCATTCTCCACCACCCCAAAAGCTCCCAAAGCAAATGCGCATACACAACGCATGCAACAATTCGCATACTAAAATACGCCTGCCAACAATCATGAACCCCCACACCCCAAACCTGCCAACACCCCAATCATCCGTACCCACCTGCCCACGCGTAGGATGAACCGTAATACGTCGCCTCTTCACTAGAAACCATGCAACAAGGTATTTCTGTATCCACACTGGTACCGGTTTCATCAAAATACAAAACCACCGCCTCTGGAGTCTTGGGGAGCAAACAACAATTAGATACACTCGACCAAATGAAAAACAACCTCAGCCAAGCCTGACAAGCTAAATACACACATAATTTGTTACACAACACTAAAAAATCAGTTACAATACAGATTTAAAGAAAAAAGAGGATAGAAACAATGGATGCCGTTTATGGGCCTATTTCTCCGACAATTGCGTTAGGGCTTATGATTGCCTTAACAGTGAGCGCAGCCGTCATTTGTATATATCGAGGTATGAAAACCAAAAATAACATATTCTACATATCTAGCGGACTTTTTTGTTTTATGGCTTTTTCATGTTTGATTGGTATTCTGGGGCATCCCTTTTTGTTCATTATTATGTTCATCATATCATGTGTTGCAGGTTTATTTGTATCACCAAAGATTTGGCGATTTAACGCGCAAATTAATGCGGAGAAACTCGCAAAAGCCCAAGAAACAGTTGACGCCACAGAACCTATACGTCTTAAAGAGATTTTCTCAGTGAGTCTTCTTATAAAATTGGAAAGAAAATATGGCGAACGCAAAGCTATGCTAATAACTTTTGTCGGGGGCGCAACCATTGCTAGCCCAGTATTAGTTGCAATGGTTTTGCTACATGTTGCAACATGGTATCAGATTATTGTGTGGGGATTTGGTTTTGGTTCTATTTTCTATCTAATCGCGTACCGACAAATGAAAAAAGAGCTACAACGCATGAAAAGCGATAAGTCAGCATAAAAATATGAACTAGCCGATTTCATTGCCATTCATATTTTTCGCTCACTTAGGATCTGGTGCACTTTCAACAAACTATACATTAAATCATACCTTTGACGAAATCATGAACAACACAGCCAAATCCCCGCAATGCACAAAACACGAGACAAAATAATCAAACACACCGCATTCCAAGAACCCACCACACCCACATAATAGAACCAAAAACCTCTACAAAACCACCCCTAACCTCATTTAACGGCACATCTAGAGAACTACCCGAACACCCGAACTAATGGAAAAATACCGCCCTCCCATGATGCCCAATACCCCATGTTTCACGCCATATAGCAGAATACGACGTACTCAACTGCATCTACACAAATGCAGTCTTTACACCCTCCCAGCAGACGAATGCGCCTTAGTTTGTAAACTCTTAGAATCACTAGCTGTATTGGGAGGAGATTTTCCTCTTTGACGAGGGTTCCCAAGCATCAAGCTAATTCAGATGTTAGAGAAAGCAGGGGAAAAGTGTGTGATACCCTAAAAACAATATCTGTATTTTTTCTGGCACTTTTTAATCATGTTGGGTGATATGTCAATTCCATAGGCTTGGATTTTGGCTTTACAACTAATCGCGTATATGAGGTTACCAGTTCCACAACCTATACATCAAGAACCGTATTCCCCCTTTATTGCGGGTATACATACTTGAGTAATTCCTCTTGGAATTTTGCAGTGAATTGGCCATCAGTAGTTTGATCGTACTTGTCGGCAATCGAGCCATATTTTTTGATTGAATACTTTTCGTTCTTATTCATCAAGTTATCTTCCTTGCGTCTTTTCTTGTCACCGAAAGTTTACCAATAACCCATAGTTGTAATTAGTGTTTGTAGCAGGCGAGTATTTTGTTATTGTCAGTGGATACGTGAAAGTTTTATCTTTTTAAAAAAAGAAGAAGAATTGTTTGAAATTGTGGATGTTAAAAGGAACGGAAACATTAAGTGTCTGTTCCTTTTGGTTTTTATGTGGTTTAGTTTGTTTTTACTTGAACTCTTTTGATGCTGCGTTCATAGACGATGAGCGAAACGTGATTTTTTTGATTGGCAGTTTGTCTTTTAGAAGCTCATAGAAAAGTTCGCAAAGATTTTCGCAAGTAGAGACTTTTTTGGTTACAACTATTCTGTATTCTGGGTATGACCAAGCAAGCGGATGGTTTATTTTTTTCAAAGGAACGCAATTCTTTGGGTCGTTGGTAATGCCATGCTCTTTGTACACGGCAAGAACCGCTTCAAGAAGCGGGTCGCCTTCCTGAAATATTGTTGCGTGGTGGAAGTGGTCACAAACCTCCCAGGCTATTTTGAATCCATCTTTACAAGCGTGTGCAAATCCAGTTACTGGGTTTACGACATCTTCAAGTTCAATCGTTAAAAGCCCCGAGTGTCCATGAAGATGCTTTGCTTCTCTTGGCCAGTTCATGAACCTATGTGCGTACTGAAAATCAAGGTTTACAATTGATGTGTACTTGTTGTTTGACATAATAATATTCGCCTTAAATTTTTGTTTTGAATTTGCCTGTGAACAACAGGCGGAGCATGATTTAAAAAAGGAAATTTTTGTCTTATTAGTTTTTCTCTTGCTCTGATGAAGTGCACGGTGAATGGAACTACACAATTTCCCCCAAAACGTTAATTGCACATATTTTTACAGTTCCTTAGCGGCTCCATGATGGTAAAAGATCCATCGGCAAGCTCAACTTCTTGATTTTCTCAGCTCAAAAAGCAACGAACCCAAAGTATAACGCCCAAAAGACCACCTGTGGTTTGGTGCGAAGCTATAAGACTGAAGGGAGTTTATGCTAAGATATGCCAAGTGTCACTGCTGAAACTATATGGAAACTAAATCAAGCAGATTTGCAGGCGCTTTTGGATTTGGGGTATCTTAAACCGCAGAGCCATACGATTCGCTTCTATGTGCCCAGCTTTGCATGCTATAAAACCAGGCATTTCTGCAACTCAGCAGAGTTTACCACAATTTCGGTAACGGGAAACACATGTGCACTAAACTGTAAACATTGCGGCGGCAAAGTACTTCAAACCATGCATCCCGCGCTTTCACCCCAAGAACTTTTTGATCTGGGAATGAGGCTTAAAATGGAGGGGGTAAGGGGGGTGCTGGTAAGCGGTGGATGTCGGCTGGATGGGTCGGTGCCGCTGGAAGGGTTTGTGTCTGTTTTGGGGCAGTTTAAGCGTGAGTTGGGGTTTAGTGTGTTTGTCCACACAGGCATTATCGGGACAGAGACTGCGGTTCGGCTAAAACAGGCGGGAGTAGATGCTGTATTAATCGATATCATTGGCTCTCAGAGAACAATCCAAAAAATTTTTAATCTAAAAATCAGCCTAAAAGCTTACGCTGATTCACTAAGCACACTTCAGAAGGCCAGGCTTAAGGTGGTTCCGCATGTTATCGTCGGTTTAAATGATGGGGAACTTGAGGGGGAATATCATGCTTTTAGAATTATCAAAGAAACCCTCAACCCGGCGGCAGTTGTCATCATAGCGTTTATGCCTCTGCGTGGCACAGATATGGCACAAACGTCGCCGCCGCAACCCCTCGACATCGCCAAAGCCATAGCAACTGCGCGGGTAATGTTTCCGCAGACTCCTCTTGCGCTGGGCTGCATGCGTCCCAAAGGCAGACACCGCGCTCAAACCGATGTGCTGGCACTCAAGGCAGGTGTGGATGCAGTGGCATTTCCCAGCGAAGAAGCCATCGAATACATCAAAAAAAGGGGAGAATACAAAACCGCTTTTTCAGCATGGTGTTGTGCACAGATGTATCAAGATTTTTAGCACTAAATTGCGGTCCATAACCCAAGTTATTTCACCATAGCCGGCTTAGAATAATCACGCTCCGTAGAAGAGGTTTTGAGGATTTTTGTGGAGAGCGCAATTGTCCAAGCGGAGACGGCCAGCGCTGACACCGTTTCAGGAATTGCTACGTTGGGTGCATAGTTTAGGGTGAACTGTAGTATCCAAGGTAGAGCGGCTATGATGCCTATAGCTACTGTAAAAAGAGCGGTGCTGTGTTGGCGGTTTAGATAAAAACTGCCGGTTAAAATGAATAGTGCAAGGGGTACCAAAACAAAGAACCCCACTGAAACCGCGTAATGTATTGGCATAAAGCTCTCATTGAAGATACCGATCAAAATCAGTGCCACCGATGCAAAGGCAAAAACAGCAGAGCCCCCCTGACCAAACCGGTTTTTACCCACAAATCCATACAGACCAAAAACTGCAAAAATCAGAACCAAACCCCCAGCGGCACAGAGCCCGATATTAAACAGCCATTGAGTTGCGCCCGACACGACACCAAGATCGCTTAGGGCGTTGTTGGTCCAGCTGAACTGGGGGTAAATGACAATGGCAGACAGCATACAGACAAACGCGACGACGGGCGCAGTAAATCCAGCTACGGCTCCAACCTTTGACAAAACCATAAGCATCAGGAGATATTAGCGGTTGGATGTTTTAAGAATTTGTGTTTTGAGGGGTAAACCGCCGCAGGTTCTGAAGCGACCGCAGTTTGTATTTTTCGCCGATTTTTGCCTCTTCCACGGCTTTTTTGAGAATTTCTATGGATTCATCCATGGCTCTGCGCTCCACTGGAAACGGCACACCATCTTTACCGCCATATGCAAAACTGAATTTAACCGGATCCTCCCAGCTGGGTTTCTCCCCATACACGAGCTCGGCCACAAGCGCCAAGCCACGCACCGTGGCGGGACCAACGCCTTTGATGCTTAGGAGTTCTTCATAGTTTTGGGGCTGGAACTCATAGAGACGGTTTAGTGTATCCCAGTTGATATTTTGGGGCATGTTGAGTGTAGTTTGGGTCTGCAACCAAGGGTCAGCTACTGGGGGTAGCCACATCTGCAGGGAAGCCTGGTTTTTGGGTTTGTTGGTGGATTGAATTAGCCGCATCAGTTTCTTGGGGGATTCTTTGACAAGATCCACAGAAGCCTTGCGGGCGGCGTTACTTTCTTTGGCAACCATGTTTAGGGCTCTGACACGTTTGACATCACAGGCGATTCCGCTGTGGGGTTCCTCCACAAAGGTTTTGGTGTTCTCGCTAAGCCAGTGGTAACGACGTGCGGTACAGTCTTGGCTGTTTAAGCCCTGCTGAATCACCGCCCACCGGCCCTCTTTTGTGATTAGAAAAGCATGGTGGTAGAGCGGGTAACCGGCTTGGATTGCATTGTTATCAACCTTGGCTATGATACGACTTGTATGAAGCAGGTTATCAATGGTTTCTTGAGGGAACCCCCATTTTTCTGTGATAAACTGGATGTCGCTTGGGGTTTTGCGGCTGGTTTTGCCTTTGCCGCCACAGATTGCCATGTCATGAAGTTCAGGTGATAGGGCAGTTTTAAGTACACCTGTTACAACGGTGGTTACGCCACTGCTGTGCCAATCGTAGGCTAATACACATCCCAGGGCCTGAAACCAGTAGGGATCGCTGAGGCGCGCGAGGAATTTGGCGGTGCCGTATTCTTCAATCATTATGTTGGCGATTTCGCGGGCTAGACCTTGCATGCGTCCTGTGAGCCATGTGGGTGCTTTGCCGCCGTGGAGGGGCAGATTGGCGGTGCCGGTTCGATACATTAGTCATCGAGGGGGATGGTTTACGGGGCGATATATGGATTATTGCATCCAATCGGTTAACTATTAAGGATTATAAACAGCGTTTCATGGTAGGTTTACACATATTTTTATAATTGAAACAGCACACTTGGTTTGGCTAACTGGTGTATGGCACTGTTAGCACGGGAGTGGAATGGCTGTTTACAAGGATTTGACAAAAAGCTTGACAGTGAGAAAAGTACGTTAGGGGGATGTATTTATTTATGCTGGAAAAGATGCCGAAGAAAGTGCCATGACATTAAATGGCTTTTATGATTTAGACATAATACCGTTCAAAACTTAGTATATATCTAGCACTTAGTAAAGTAGATAGACTCATTCTTGCTGTGCCCATTAATTCTGTCAAAAATCCATGTGAACTAAATATGCGATGAATTGAGAGTTCAATTAAGAGCAACCCTTAAGAATTTCCGTGCGATAGACATTTTCATGGTAAATTATAGAGTAATAATAGAACAAGATGAAGATGACATCTTGATTGCTAGAGTTCCAGATTTACCTGGATGCACTACTGAAGGGAAAAATAGAGAAGAATTAATGATAAATGTAAAAGAAGCAATAGAGGCATATCTGGAAGCCCTAAAAAAAGACGGTAATCCAGTCCCTATTGAGATGGCACAGATTAATGTCTTAATTGCGAGAGTATTGTAAAGAGGATTATAAGATGGTTTAGCCTTTTGTATTTGCGATGGTTATGAAATGTCCAAAGTGTGAAAGCCAGCACTATGTAAAAGCAGGCTTTAATCACAACAGACAACGCTACAAATGCAAAGACTGCAAATACCAATTCACCCAA
>JAIRTW010000081.1 GCA_031254875.1 Candidatus Bathycorpusculum termitum | reverse complement strand
GGATTAAAATCCGGAGAATACTGCGGCAAAAACAAAACTGACGCACCCCTCGCATAAATAGAATCCAACACACCCCTCACCTTATGAGAAGACAAACAATCCAACACCACAACATCCCCACCTGCAAAGTAGGAGATAAAACCTGCGACACATAATACTCAAACACCTCACCATTCAACCACCCCTAAAAGAAAAAGGCGCATTCACACCCGACAAACGCATAGTCGAAATTATAGACGTCCGCTCAAATCTAACATCAGAAACATACTCCTCCACCGAACCAAACGCTCACCCCAACCATACAAACGTGTAAAAGCCAAATTAATGCCGCTTCATCAAGAAACACCAGTTTATTTACGTCTAAACTGTTTTGGTTTGCTTGCCATTTCTGGTGTTTTTTAACTACGTCGGCTCGTTTTTGGCCGTTTGCATGGAACGTCTTTTTTTAAAAGTTAATCCCATCTTTTTAAGGTGAAAGGATAGTCCGCCTTCGGTTAGGTTTAGGGATAATTTGTCGTTGAGTTCTAGGAGGGTTATGTCGGGGTTTTTTGTTATGGTGTCTTTGATTTGTTGGTCTTGTTTGGGGGTGAGTTTGCTTTTTCTTCCTGTGTAGGGTGTTGGGTGGTATGTTCCTGTTTTTTGGTATTTGTTCCATATTCTGCTTATGGTGCGTTCGCTTGTGTTGAACCATTTTTTGATTTGTTCTGTTGGTTCGTTGCGTTGTTTGGCCGCTATGATGTCTGCACGTTTATCATCTGAAATTGGTCTCACCACTGACGCCTCTTAACAATTAAACACTACAAACACACACGCCAATGTATATTTAAGTTACTATAACGGAAGTAAAGCATGATAAACAAAAAACGATTGATATACGCATAGGCTTGCTTATGAGTATCGGAGGCTCGTTAATGCTGATGCCTGTTATGATTGCTCTATTGTACCCTTTATCGTTGAAAACATGGCTGTCGCAGCTGGCTTATGAGTTAATAGGTGTGGGTTTAATTATTGCGGCGTTACGGCTTCAAAAAATACCCTATAGAAAAAAGTGTCTTGTCCCAAAATTATTTCCTCTTTTTGAACTATCTTACTATTCATTATTTCACCAGCCAAACTGCCTAGACGCTATACCCAGCCACACCTCAGGCCACAGTCTGCTAACAAACGCCATATTAGGAGATTCAGCAATATCCAAATTCAAAGCACCATGAGGCCCATCATTATACCACGCTACAAACTCATCCAGACTCCCAAACCGCG
Organism: Candidatus Bathycorpusculum termitum; assembly: GCA_031254875.1. Classification (GTDB taxonomy): domain Archaea; phylum Thermoproteota; class Bathyarchaeia; order Bathyarchaeales; family Bathycorpusculaceae; genus Bathycorpusculum; species Bathycorpusculum termitum. The sequence goes on along the minus strand of JAIRTW010000081.1, from coordinate 1,554 downwards.
GCCTATGATTGATGTAGAGATCGTGAAACTTTTCCAACTTTCCATTCGTCTGCGGATGATTCACCCGACACAAAATATGCCTAATACCACTCTGACGCAAAAACAACTCATACTCATGCACAGCACTATCTTTTATATCTCGTCTATTCACACAAAATTGAGTCCCATGGTCCGTTAAAACCGCCAAAATCAAATACCACAACATACTATATTTCCAGCAGGCTTTCCTTAAAACTACAAGAGCATTTTTGGTCGTTTCAGCATCAAATTCGCCAGCGGCAAGAACTTTACGAGAAGAATCATCCAAAATTGTACAAAGGTACTTTCCATTTGCACATGATGCCAATCCGTATGTACCAAAGACAAAGAATGTTTACGCTCATAACGAACCCAAGGTTTTCTGCGTTTCTGTTTGCTTGGCTGGTGGTGAGCGTATCTCAATTTGATTAGCACTTTGTGTATTGTTCGGTGTGAAATTTTTATTTTTTGGCGTGCAAAAATGATTTTTTCAAGATATCGTGCGCATAGGTGGTCTTTTTGGTAGGCTTGTTTTATGATTTCTATTGTTTCTGGTGTTATTTGTTTTTTGGGTCGGCCAAGGTTTTTTCCTACTTGCGGTGTGGTGTTGGTGGTTTTGTATTAGGCGTAGAGTTGTCTGAATCTTCTGGGGGTTATTTTGAGGTGGTTGGCTGCGTATTTTATTGTTATGTTGTTTTGTTCGTGTTGCTGCAGGTACCACTTGAGTTGTTTTTTGTTTTTGATTTTGGCATGTGTTTTAATTGCGTTGTTGGGTATTTTTTGGAAGGTGTTTGGGTGTGGTTGTTGAGTTGTTTATGCGGTTTAGTAGTGAATAGTAATATAGTTCAAAAAGAGGAAATAATTTTGGGACAAGACACCCTATAGAAAAAAGAGCTTGAAATAAGCTCTAAACAATAAACAAAATCAAACAATCTGTTACTTTAACAGATCAACAGATAAAACAACTTGGTTACTTAAAAGAAGATTGCCCTATGTTTTTCTTGAAAAACATGAAAACTAGGGGTGGTGTGGTGCCGCGGGCTAACTCAAAAGGGTCGTTTGCGTGGTCTGACACAATTGACGTATTTATGTTAATTTTTGAACGTGCTTTTTACCTGTTTTATTGATTGGATTTGTGGGGTAATCTAAATTTATGGGGCTTGCTGGATTTATCGGCCACAATGGTTCCTTTGTCTGCTAATTTATAGAGTTCTGTTCTGATAAAGTTTGGGGACTCGTCAAGTGCTTTGGCTATGTCTTTGATTGTGTTATTTTTTCTTTCGATTTGCATAAGTATGGCTGTTTCGATGATTTTTTGTTGTGCTGTTTTTCTTAGGGTTTTTTCGATTGGTGCTTCAATGTCATATTTTGTTTTGAGGTCTTGTAGAGTTTGGTAGAGTGCGTCTTCCCAGCATATGTTGGATGTTTGGGATTGGTTTTTGCATTCTTGAGCTATGATTTCCCAGTTAAGACCTGACTGAGCAAGTATTCGTGTGTCATCCAAGTCGGCATCTCTATTGGTGATTGATTTGAATA
>JAIRTW010000080.1 GCA_031254875.1 Candidatus Bathycorpusculum termitum | reverse complement strand
TTGTGATGCCTGAGAAATTTCTAAAATGTTCCGGTTTTTTAGATAATACGGCGTAATTTAGCATTTAAACAGCCTAAAAGACAAATAACACACCCGTATGCTAATAAAACCTTCGATTTACCAACAAAACTCTAATTAGTATTAAGGTCTAATATACCTTAAAATAATGCTTATTGGGCTATCTATTTATAACGGATATGAGTTCTGCAGAATTGAGGGCTGATTTGGAAAAAACAAAAGTTTTGAGGGGAACTACTCTTGAAATTTATCGCTTTATGGTCAAATCGGGAAAGCCTGTTGGAGTGAGAGAAATCCAAAGAGCGCTAAATTTGAGCAGCGCCTCGGTAGCAACATACCACCTATCGAAATTGGAAGAAGCAGGCTTCATAAAAAGGGAACAAGGCAACTATGCTCTTAATAAAATAATTTTAAAAGATAACGTTAGATTTGGACATATGCTAGTGCCACGTTTTTTCTTCTATGTCCTTTTTACCGCGCTAATTTTAATTATCGAATTAGTTTTTTTCAACGAATTAGCTAGCAACCGCGGTTTTTTTATTTACACTATTGCCACTTCAATAATCGTGTTAATATTCGCTTATGAAACGATAAAAAAATGGCTTGAGAACAGCATATAATAGATGCCCTGTAAAGGGCGGGTTGTAGACCACGTTTTTGACAGCGGGCTATTCAGTCACAGCAATACGGCTATGATCACATTGTAAAGTAGGACGTAACTATTCAGTCGTATGGTGGATTTTGGAATAGGGACGTTATTGTTCCTGTGAGGATTCCGGAAATAGTGTTGTAGGAGGATCTTTTTTGTTTAACAGCTGTTCCGATGATGGAGGCTATTTTACCAAAATTTTTTGCGCCTTGCGTTGAGCGAAAACCACCTGACACCTTCTGCTTTACCTTTACATTTCAAATATCGCGCTCAGCTTGATTGTTATCAAACGGCACCAAAAAATCCAAAGCAAACCGCCAAACCTCCACCCGATACACAATAAACCTATCCAACAAACACCTATCTTTTGAACGCTTCGCACACCCCCAATCAAAGGATTCTCCCCCAAACCCAACTCCAAAATCCGCTCATACTCCTCAGAAAAACTCTCACGATAACACTCCGGCAACACCACCTACATCCCCCGCCCTACAACATTCAACAACCAACTTTAGCCTGCGTAAAAAATCAGCCATCCAAACCGCCCAACCCTGACTTGTGTTCTCAATTACCCCTTGCAGCTCACGAAGTAAATGCGCATTACAGAGCGCATGCGAACAGTTCTCATACTTAAAATATGCCTGCCAACAATCATGAATTGCCACACCCCCAAAATCGGTTAACACTCCATTATCATCCGTACCCACCTGCCCACGCTTAGGATGAGCCGTGATATAGGTCGCCTGCGCACTTGAAGCAGTGTGCAACCAATGCTTCTGGCTGCCCACATTGACACCTGTTTCATCAAAATGCAAAACTGATTCCTTTTGTAACCTGAATGGAATTTCATTTAAAACCGGTTCAGCTTTCTGGGTAAACTCTGTGACATGGTTTACTGTGGTGCCTGTGGATATAGGTATGTTAAATATGTCATTTAGAATTTTCTGGGTCTTATCATAGCTTACCATGGCATAGTGGGTGAATAGGATTGAGATGGCTTTTACGCCTTGTCCGTATTGTATTGTGGAGGTTAGGTCGTTGGGGAAGGCGGCTGGGTTTTGTGTTTGGCAGTTTGGGCAGGTTGTGGTTATTTGGTTGTGTTGGGTGAGTTGGGTTTGTATTTGGATGTCGATTTTGTAGCGTGTGTTTGTTTGTGTGCCGGGTTTGTCTGTGAGGTTTGTTTGGCAGTGTTTGTATTGTTGGGGTTTGTGTGTTATTGTTTGGTTGGGTTGTTTTTGGATTTTTAGTCGTGGCCTTGTGTCCTTTTTGTGTGCCGGGTTTTTTGTTTGTTTTTTGGTGTGTATGTTGGGGTTTTTTCCAGGTGTCAGTTGAGGGTGGCTTTGAACTGTTTTTGCTGTTCATGTTTAAGCGGGCTTCAAGTTCAGCTATTTTTGCCTGAAAATTGTTGTACATAGTCAGAATTAGTTCAATTAACTCTTCTTTACTGAGTTTTTCTAAATCCGACCTTTGCATAGTGGGCGCTCACTCTGTCACAGCACTCAAACTATGTAAACAATGTGCACATCAAAAACTCAAAAAACCGCTACGACTGAACAGTTACATTTTTTGTTTGTTAGGGATTGGTTTGTTTGTTCCGCCGGCTGAGAACTCTTGGGTTGAGGTGACTCCTTTGCAGCAGGCGCGGCGTCATTTGGGTGCATCGGCAGTAAATGGTAAAATCTATGCCCTAGGCGTCATAATAAGCAATTACCAAGGGTCACCGTGATAGATACCAATGAGGTGTATGATCCGGTGACTAATAGTTGGGAGTATAGGGCGCCGATGCCCTTCCCAGCAATGATTTTGCAGTCGCAGTTTGTGAGGGTAAGATTTATGGTAACTTAAATATACATTGGCTCATATATTTGTAGTGTTTAATTATTAAGCGGTGTTTAGTGGTGAGGCCAATTTCAGATGATAAACGTGCAGACATCATAGCTGCCAAACAGCGCAACGAACCAACAGAACAAATCAAAAAATGGTTCAACACAAGCGAACGCACCATAAGCAGAATATGGAACAAATACCAAAAAACAGGAACCTACAACCCAATACCCTACACAGGAAGAAAAAGCAAACTCACCAAAGAACAAGACCAACAAATCAAAAACACCATAACAAACACACCCGACATAACCCTCCTAGAACTTAACGACAAATTATCCTTAAATCTAACCGAAGGCGGGCTGTCTTTTCACCTTAAAAAGATGGGATTAACTTTTAAAAAAAGACGCTCTATGCAAACGGCAAAAAACGAGCCGACGTAGTTGAAAAACGACAGAAAGGGCAAGCAAACCAAAACGGTCTAGATGTTAACAAGTTGGTGTTTCTTGACGAGAGTGGCATCAATTTAGGCATGACTCGTTTGTATGGTTGGGGTGAACGATATGCTCGAGTGGAGGAGTATGTTTCTGATGTGTGCTTTGAGTGTACGTCGATAATTTCTGCCTTGCGTCTATGAGGTGTGAATGCGCCTTTTCTTTTAGGGGTGTGTTGGATGGGGAAGTTTTTGGGTATTATGTCTCGCGGGTTTTGGCTCCTACTTTATTGGTGGGGGATGTTGTGGTGTTGGATTGTTTGTCTTCTCATAAGGTGAGGGGTGTGTTGGATTCTATTTATGCGAGGGGTGCGTCAGTTTTGTTTTTGCCGCAGTATTCTCCGGATTTTAATCC
>JAIRTW010000004.1 GCA_031254875.1 Candidatus Bathycorpusculum termitum | reverse complement strand
GGCTTTGGGACAAAATTATCAGTCTTCTTTGTTTAGGGTTTTTTCATCTTCAAGGGTTAGTACGATGTCTCGTGTGTAGACCTCTGCATTATACTCTGCCAAAAAATGCAACACCTGCTCCAAATCAGACTCTTTTACAATTATAACACTGCGCACCAACTTTATGTGTGCAATATCCTCAAGCAAACCCCGCCTATGATGACGATACTTCCCCCCATGACTACTGGCATCTTGACCATAGAATTTTTGCACAAACCGATTAAGCACAGTCTTACCCCTATCGGACCCGATATTGTTTTTGTAGACCCGAAAAGCCACCAATTTACCATACATCATAACTCTACATTCACCCCTCACAAACACATTAACCTTATACGCGTATTCAATACGCGTAATGCTTATAAAGATGCCGCCCTAACACACACAACAAACAAACAGGCGAACAAAACACGAAAAACAAAACCAACAAAAACTCACAAATCTCATCGAACAACTAAAAACAGACAAAATTGAATACCAAGAAAAAACCCCAAAAACCCCCGATTGGACCAACTATGACTTAGCTCAAACAAATGAAATAAACGATATGCTCCTGCTCATACGCGACATCGTAGAGCAGGCCGCCGCCAACCTTGATCTACCCCAAACAGCCCTCAAAGGGCCCGGACGGCCCAAACACAACCCCGCCGACACAGCCAAAGGGATCCTTATGGCCCAATATTTCGGCCTCTCCAACCGCGTCACCCAAGGCTACATGATACTCTTTAAAGAAAAACTACGCTTAACGAGTCTGTTTAGCTACAAAACCATCGAGCGTGCCTACGGTGAGGGGGAAGTTAGACAAATTTTGGAAGAGATTTTTGAGTTAACCAATATGCCTGTTAGGGATTTGGAACACGATTTTGGTCCTGATGGTTCAGGTCTTCCTACATCTTGCAAACAAAACTATGAAAATGACCACGCAAAAATCAGACCCACAAAGGATATGAGAAAATCGTAGTAATGGTTGGTCTTAAGTACAAGCTTATTTCTGCTTTCAAATACGCCCGTAAGTCTACTGATCATGATTCTCCTTATTTTGAGTCTTTGCTAGCTGAGACTGTGGCGCGTTATAGTCGGGTGGATTTGGTTTGTGGGGATTCTGGTTTTTTGTCTCGGGGTAATTGTGATTTGGTGGCAGGTGTGGGTGGGGTGCCTCGGTTTTATCCTAAGAAAAATTCTTTGTTGTGTTCGAGGGGCAGCAGGGCATGGCGAAAGATGCTAGAAGAGTTAAGTTTGGATCCTCAAAAATGGCTTGAAGACTATCATAAGCGTTCCAATACGGAGGGGTGTTTTTCAACTTTAAAACGAGATAATCCCCTGCCTTTGCGTAAACAACTTGATGAGCGTAAACAGCAAGAGGTATTTACAAGAGCCTGTAACTTAAACATCAAGCGCTTATGCTATCTGAATTATCTTGAAGACATAAATGCAAGAGAAACCTGGCACAAATAATATTGTCCCAAAGCCATGGGCAACGCAAGGTTTATGAGACGCGTTTAGAGCTGAATTTTTTAAAGCGGGTATTTAAATGCCGTGGACAGCGGAAAACATAATAGCAAATTTAGCAATAGAAATTGCTCTCGTATTTGGTTTATTTGCAGGTGTTTTCCTCACCGTTGCGGGCGTTTTAACATCCTCGGCAGTGCTGACTTGCGGAATAATAGTTCTATGCGGTTTGGTATATTTTAGCGCCCGTCATATACAAGAACTACTCAAAAAAGGGAAAAAAATGCAAGTATCGTTTTTTTTAACCCTCATCATTGTACTAATAATTACCCTTTACGCTATACGAATTTTTTCCCCAACTGTAGTTCCCGCTTTTTTGGAAACTAGACATCTGGTCACTTTTTAGCGGATTGTTTGGTTGTGTTTCATTAATCAGCATATGGGCGGTGCAAGGTGGTTTACACTAACGCGTGTTCAGAACCTAAAAGTTTGCAAAGATTCGTGTGTTGTGAAAAATTTTGTGATTTGAGTTTTGACTCCTTTGAAAAAAGGAGTACAATAAAGTAGAAACAAGGTTTCAACGGCTGCACGTTAGCCTCAATTACTTTTTAAAAAGTAATCGTTGCCTTAGTGGGGTCGGCGATTACTTTTTTGTTTGCATGAGGACCGTTTGCATAGTTTATACATGCACACGATAGCCCCAACCGCGACTATCGCAAGCAAAACCATTGCAAGACCTAGCGCAGTCACATGCCGGTGGCGGGTTTGCTTCGCAACAAACGATGCTTTCCTTTTGCGTTTGCGCCGAAAGCGAAAATTTCCGTCTGTCGTTTTTGGCAATAAAGTTGGGATTGCGGTTTAAGTTATTTTTCTTTAATTTCGCCTCGTTTGACCAGCTCATTGTAGTAGTTTCGACATGTCTCCATGGATAGGCCGTATCTCTGACAGAAGGTGGTGAGCACTTTCTCGGCGGGTTCGGTATGCTCTCTTTCAGTAAGCATTTCTTTGAGAGTTTCCACAGAGTGTTTTTCATCGACTATTTTCTTGCTCATATTTTTCTTGCCTCCAAACCTATACTCTAAATAATATTCTGGACCATCCAAAAAGGGTTTTGTATAGCCCGGTTTGGGGGATGGATGGCTGTTTATGTGTTGTTTGGGTGTTCTATACTAGAACATATTGTTCATTTGAACATTTTAAATTGATTTATAAAATGCGATTATTTGATTGACATAAGCCTTTGATAATATAAACTAGTTACAAACAAGCGTTTGCTCTGACGAAAAATGTATAGTTAAATGGGCCTGTAACTTTGAAGAGTGTTGTTTTCTTATATTTTTCAATGCTTACGCTTGATATACCGATGGGGCGACGCCTATATTGGGAAGATGTTGTCATATAGAAAGATGGTTATATTTTGATGAAAAGACTATGCTCTGGATGGAACATCCAACCAAACCTTTATATGATTTACATAAAAGAGAAACTTCAATATTTAGCGGCACGGGAACAGACCAATGAAGCCAATCGAAAGTCTAATCAAAGACAACATAAAAAGTCTCAAACCCTGCCAGCATGGCGCAGAGGTTCATTGTGCCGCCCAGGAAAGTGGGTTTAAACCCCAAGAAATTTTAGATTTTAGCTCAAGTGTTAATCCATTGGGGCCATCAAAAAAAGCGCTTGATGCTATTCAAGAAGCATTTGTTGAAATTGTTGCTTACCCCGACTCAAACTCCAATGTGCTTCGGCAGACAATAGCGGGACACCTAAATGGTATAACTAAAGATAATATAGTTGTTGGCAACGGCTCCACAGAGCTTATGTACCTCTTCGCTGAGGCGTTTCTTAAACGGGGCGAAAAAGCCCTAATGGCGGCACCCACGTTTGGTGAGTACGAGCGTGCGGTGCGTAAAACCGGTGAATCCGTCAAGTTTGTGAGGCTTGATAAGAGTTTCCAGATTGAAGCTGAAGCGTTCAAGCGGGAGATGACGGGTTGTAAACTGGTGTTTCTCTGCAATCCCAATAATCCTACAAGTAAACTCATCCCAAAAGATAATCTCACAGACATTATCGACGTTGCGCTATCACAAGACATTTTGGTTTTCCTCGATGAAGACTTCCTTGAATTCGTCGATGACGAAAAAAATCGTTCCATGATACCCCAAATCTGCAAATACCCCAACCTGTTTGTATTGCGTTCATTCACCAAGATTTTTGGGCTAACGGGCTTGCGGGTCGGCTATGGCATCACCAGTAAAGAAATTGCTGATGTGTTGCATTGCACAAAGATTCCTTGGAACGTTAACTGTTTAGCACAAGCCGCCGCAGTCGTTGCCATTAAAGACGAGACACACCTGCAGATAACGCGGGAACTTATCAAAAAAGAAAAAGTCTGGCTCCAAACAGAGTTAAGCAGTATTCAATCTTTTAGTTTCACACCGCCTGACGCCAACTTTTTCTTCATAGATATTGAAAAAACTGGCTTAACTGCCAATGCCCTCAAGCATAGACTGCTTAAGCAGGGTATCCTAATCAGAGACTGTAGTAATTTTGTTGGGTTAAACGAGTTCTACATCCGAGTGGCCGTTAAAACTCACGGCGAAAACATGCGCCTAATTGAAGCGTTTAAAAGGGCACTAAAGCCGGTTTGATCTGGTCATGTTTGCGCTTGATATCTCTTGGTTTATCGATTCTGTCCTTATATTTGCTTTAGCGTTTCTAATCGACTTGGTCTTGGGCGAATACCCTGACCGTATTCACCCCACCATTGGTATAGGCAAACTCATCACTTACCTCAAAACCAAAGCCAAAAACAAAAAACCCCGTATCGAAAAAACCAACGGCATACTGATGGCGCTTGTAGCAATGTCTGCATTTGCCCTGCCCGTTTTTGTGTTGCTCTACTTGCTAAGGAGCCTGCCACATCCAGTTGGCGAAATTCTCTACATTATCGTTGGAGCAATCCTCTTCAAAGCAACATTTGCCGTTTCAGGTATGGGACAGTACACCAAACCCATCGCCGCAGCTTTAAAAAAGAATGACTTGACCAGCGCCCGCAAATGGCTACCCTACATCGTCCGCAGAGATCCAAACAGCCTCAATGAACGCCAAATAATCTCTGCCGCAGTCGAATCCATCGCTGAGAGCACCACCGATGGTATCACCGCACCCTTTTTCTTCTATGCCCTCTTTGGCGTCCCAGGCGCTTTTGCATATCGCGTCATAAACACCCTAGATTCAATGGTAGGCTACAAAAACGAGGAATACAAAAACATCGGCTGGTTTAGCGCCAAACTCGACACCCTAACCAACTACATACCCGCACGGATAACCGCTTATTTGATGGTTGTTGCGGCGTTTCTTTTGGGTGAGGACTGGCGTGAATCCTGGCGTATTCTGCAACGTGATAAACACAAAACCTCAAGTCCTAATGCAGGCTACACCATATCTGCCATGGCGGGGGCGTTGGGCATTCGGCTGGAAAAGCAGGACCACTATAAACTCGGCGATGACAAAGGACACATTTTTCATGAAGACATTGGCAAAGCATTGCGTATCATGGTGTTAACCTCAGCGTTATTTGGACTGGTAGCGGTTTTACCGATTTTGATGTTCAGAATATATCTTATTGGGCTATAGTCATTTTCCGTCATAGATTGCGCTTATTCTTATTCCACAATATCTAGTAGCATCCGAGTTAACCCAAAATAGTTTTGTCCAAAGCCGCTGGAGTTTGCTAAAATATGATTAATTGGTGTGATGGAATGATAATAAACAGATGTGAAAATATCATATGTTAATTAACTAAAAGTTTTGTGCAATTAGTGTTGGATATGTATTTTATTATGCCATAACCTTATTATTTAACGCATAGCAGATAAAATATATTCTTGGCATGGTGTATGTGTTATGAGGTCTACTACTAAACAAGCATGGATGAGCGACAACATAGAGGAAGCATTAGAGTCAGTCACAAAAGAAACAGATCAAACAAACTTGGTAGAGATTGCCGAAAATGCTCCAGTTATGAATGTTCGTATATATGCAGTGGGGAAGGTGTCTGATTCAAAACTTCTTGCAGACATTGCCAAAAACTCCTTCTATGAGGATGTGAGCAATGTCGCGGCTGGAATGGTATCTGATCCAAATCTTCTTATAGATATTGCAAAAAACGCCAAAGATTTTCGTGTGCGCTTGGTCGCGATTGAAAGGGTACATAATCAAACGGTTCTTGAAGATATTATAAAAATGGATACCGACTTTCGTGTGTGTCGTTCCGCGGTTAAAAAGCTGTTAAATCCAATTGTTCTTGTAGACATTGCAAAAAACACCAAAAATTCTGATGTGGGTCGTGCCGTAGTTGAAAAGGTGAATGATCCAAAACTTCTTGCAGACATTGCCAAAGAGGCTGATGATTCAGATGTACGCATGGCTGCAATTGGAAAGGTGAATGATCCAAAACTTCTTGGAGATATTATAAGCGAGACCTACTATTCTGATGTGGGTCATGCTGCGGTTGAAAAGTTGTTGGATCAAGCCCTTCTTGCAAAGATTGCCAAAGAGGCTGATGATTCTGATGTGGGTCGTGCCGCGGTTGAAAAGGTGAATGATCCAAAACTTCTTGCAGAGATTGCGATAGAGGCTGATGATTCTGATGTGGGTCGTGCTGCGGTTGAAGAGGTGACTGATCAAGCCCTTCTTGCAAAGATTGCCCAAGAGGCTGATGATTTCGATGTGCGTATGGCTGCAGTTAAAAAGGTGACTGATCAAGCCCTTCTTGCAGACATTGCCAAAAACGCCGATGATTCCGATGTACGAATGACCGCGAATAAAAAGCTAAATGACCGATCCATCTAGTCTTTCTCCCTTCTTCTTTTTATTTCCGCAACTACCCCTTGCAAGGAAAAATATTTCAATTTTCACAGCGATAGAGATAATTGGTTATTGTTTCTCAAATCAAGTTGGAAATCAACCACTGTATAGATCTATCAGTTCAACTTTGCGTGATTATTTCTTTCCATATCTTCGCTGAGGCTGTTCAAATCCGCCATAGAACACGCGTTAAATAACAACTTACCCAAAGGAGCACACCAAAATTCCCACAGATATGAACTCCAGCTACTGTTTGCTGCATCATTTAAGCAGGTGTAGTTGGGGCGCGTGTGAAGTTCTTCTAATTGTTCGTAGAGTAATAGTAACTTTTATACTCTATTTCTGTAACTCTCAATAAAGGCAAAGCAAATGTTTACCTCAAATAACGCTACTAAAGCCTCTGCTAGCGTACTAATGTTGCTCTTTGTTGCAGGCTTGCTCGTTGGTGGGTTACTCATGTTCTATGTTAACTATCAGCAGGTAACTAACCTCAACACCCGCGTCGATACCTTGCAGGCAACCGTCTCTGGACTTCAAGGCTTCCAAAACGTAACCTACCAAGAAATAACCATACTCCAAAACGGAACCTCCCTTGCTGATCTATACGCCGATATACGCGACTCAGTCGTTCTAATCCAGGGCCAAACAGACAACAGAGGTGTACAAGGGTCCGGTTTTGTCTACAACTTTGCCGGACAAAGCATAATCCTAACCAATTATCATGTGGTTGAGGGCACCACAAACTTAAGCGTTACCTTCTCAGACGGCAAAGGCTACTCCGCAACCATCCTAGGCACAGACCCATACGTAGATTTAGCTGTCCTCTCCATCAACGGTGCCCGCTCAGAAGAGCTAAACCCCGTCACCATCGTCAGTTCCTCTCCGTTGCGTGTCGGTGAACCAGTCATCGCCATCGGAAACCCCTACGGCCTTGTGGGTTCCTTAACCACTGGTGTAGTAAGCGCAACTGGCCGTAGCATAGTCGAAGATACCGCCGGAGGCTTTGCCATAGCTAACGTTATCCAAACCAGCACACCCATCAACCCCGGCAATAGCGGTGGCTTGTTGCTTAATTCACTTGGCAACGTAGTGGGCATAACTACCGCTATAGTAAGTGACTCGCAGGGGTTAGGTTTTGCCATCCCCTCAAACACCATTCTACGCGAAATCGCTGACCTCATCAACACCGGAACCTACCGCGGCCACTCCTATCTAGGCGTCACCGGAACCGACATGAACTATGCCTTAGCAAAACAAACAAACGCACCCGTAACCTATGGCTGGAAAATTGTTTCAGTCGTTCGAGGCGGCCCCTGTGACGGTAGCATAGACGTGAATGACATCATAATCGGCATGAACAACCAAACCATCAAAAACAACGATGACCTAGCAAGTTATCTCGAAGAAAACACCCTGCCCGGCCAAATTATAGATTTAATTGTTGTACGAGGCACCCAAACAATCAATATCCCCGTAACATTAGGTACCCGTCCGCCCCCTTCAACATAACCTTCCCTTTTGACCTCCTAAACAAGTTACTCGAAAAAACCTCTGCTTGTAGGAAAAATAGATATTAAACTCAATTTACTGCAAGATAATAAATCGCTCCAGAACAAATATCGTCGGATGGGAATATGCAAACAAACGAGTTGCAAGGTGTACTTAAAGGCCAAAAAATCGCCTACTTCTCCATGGAGATAGGTCTAACTAGTCAAATTCCAACATACGCTGGCGGTTTAGGCACCCTAGCAGGTGATGCCATCCGATCCAGTGCTGATCTCAATTTGCCCCTTGTCGCTGTCACCCTAATTAGCAAACGTAATTACTTCAAGCAAAAGCTCGATGTTAACGGCCGACAAACAGAGCAACCCAACGACTGGGAACCTGAAAGGCTCTTAACCCTTCTGCCCAACGAAGTCACCATGTACATCGAGGAGCGGGCCGTCAAAGTCCGCGCTTGGCTCTATGTATACCAAAGTGCCATCGGCGGAGCCGTTCCTGTGCTGTTTTTAGACACTGACTTTGATGCCAACACCCCCCAAGATAGGGAAATATCTTTTTATCTCTACGGCGGCGACGAACGCTACCGCCTCAAACAAGAAGCCGTCTTGGGGTTTGGCGGTGTTCGCATGCTTGATGCCGTGGGTTTTCATGTTCGCAAGTACCACATGAACGAGGGGCACTCAAGCTTTTTAGCCGTGGAATTAATGCACAAGCACAATCTAGATGAGGCAAAAGTTAAAGAACTCTGTATTTTCACAACACACACCCCCGTGGAAGCTGGGCATGATCGCTTCAGCTACGATTTAATCCGCGATGTGCTTCAAGCCGCCGATTTATCGCTTCTAAAGAAATACGGTGGCGATGAACGTCTCAACATGACCCGCTTAGCACTTAACCTAAGTAACTATATCAATGGTGTTGCTAAGCGTCATCAAGAAATCTCTAGTAAAATGTTCACCGGATATGAAATTCATGCCATAACCAATGGGGTTCACTCCTACACTTGGACCGGTGAGCAGTACCGAAAACTCTTTGATAAATATCTCCCCGGCTGGACGATTGAGCCCGAACTATTAGCGAAAGTTGACCTTATCTCTGATGGTGAAATCTGGCAGGCTCATCAGCAACAAAAGCAAGTATTAATCGATTTTGCTAACCAAACCTCCAATGCTCAGCTGGATCCTGAAGTGTTTACGTTGGGGTTTGCACGCAGAGCAACCGAATACAAACGGGCGACCCTTCTATTTTCAAATCTTGATCGTCTCAGAACCATCAGCAAGGGTAACAAGTTTCAAGCCATATTTGCCGGTAAGGCCCATCCCCGTGATGAAGGCGGTAAACGTCTCATAGAACAAATCTACACCTACGCACGCCAACTCGGTGGCGATGTTAACATTGTATATTTAGAAAACTATGACATGGATATTGCTGCCAAGATGATTGGAGGTGTTGATGTTTGGCTTAATACGCCCATGCGTCCGATGGAGGCCTCAGGAACAAGCGGTATGAAAGCTGCCCACAACGGCGTGATGAATTTTAGCGTACTGGACGGTTGGTGGATTGAGGGTTGGATAGAAAACCTCACCGGCTGGGCCATCGGGCCGCATCCCAAAGAAAACTTGGATGACGCTACCTGTTTTGCTAAAGAAACTGAAGACCTCTACAACAAACTTGAATACATAATCGTCCCAACCTTCTACAACCGCCGCGACGAATGGATACAGTTGATGAAAAATTCCATCGGCAAAACAGCCTATTACTTTAACAGTCACCGAATGATGCGCAGATACGTAACTGAAGCCTACCTCTAAAGTCTCTCAACCTTTAGCTTCAACTATAAAATCAATCGACCCGGCTCAATTTTGATCCCTACCCTCCATTATGTGTAGGGGACTTCGAAAATCTGTTTGACTAATTTGTCGGGGTGTGGCAGGTTGTTTGAACGTTTTTATGCCAAAACTCGATAGGTAGGGCTGATTTGCTTGGTTTTTGCCTATTTTGTCTCTATTTTTGATTAGCTGGCTTATTGTTTGAGGGGACTGCGGCTAAGCATTTGGATGGTTAAATATGAATAATAATATCCTAAAAAGGAAATAATTCCCGGAAAGGGCAACTCTGTCATACTGTAAAAAACGCTATACCAACATTCGGTCAGCGTTTTTTGTTGCGGCGTTTATTGACCCGCTCTTGTCTTAAACGTCGTTGTCCTTTGATGAGGGGTATGTTATCAAAGAGTCTACCGATTTCACGTACTGTAGTAGGCAATAAGGTTAACGCCAACACAATCAGCCAGTGGAATCCGCCGATGGTAGAAAGACCAAAGATCTGACCGACTGGTAAGGCAACCAGTAACGCGAAAGTGATCAGCATGGCTACAGCGCTTACAAATAGGGGTTTATTGTTTTTGATAGGTGTCTTAAAGACTGAATTTGAACTGCGAACATGGAAAACATGTACTATCGAAGTTAAACCCGTAATCAGAAAAGCCATAGTCTTTCCCAACACCGGCGACGGTGCGACTGCACCTGGCAACACAATAAACGCACCTATATAGTAACCTATCAGTACTGCAACAGAACAGGCAATAGTCTGTCGAAGAATCAAATGTAGCAAATCATCACTAAAGAAACTCTCATTTCGTTTTATGGGTTTCTTATCCATCAATTTGGGGTCAAATTCCTCACGCGCAAGATTAATACCTGGAATACCATCCCCCACCAAATTAATCAATAATAGCATAACTGGTGTCAACAAAATACCCCAACCAGCCATCTGAGCAAACAACATAATAATAATCTCACTCATATTACAAACTAGCAAAAAATTAATTGTCTTCTTAATATTAGCATAAACATTCCGCCCCTCACCAACAGCCTCAACAATGGTCGCAAAATTATCATCAGTTAAAATCATATCCGAAGCGCTCTTAGCCACCTCTGTGCCGCTCTTACCCATCGCAATCCCAATATCAGCTGCCTTCAACGCCGGTGCATCATTAACACCATCACCAGTCATCGCGACAACCTCACCATTTGCCTGCCAAGCCTTAACAATACGAATCTTATCCTCAGGAGTCACCCGAGCATAAACCGAAAAATTTCGAACAGTATCATTTAACTCCACATCAGACATATCCGCAAGTTGCGCGCCAGTCAAAACATGCCGGCCCTCCTGCAAAATACCTAAATTCGTAGCAATCGCACCCGCAGTCGTAGCATGATCACCAGTAATCATAACAGTACGAATACCTGCCGCCCTAGCCTTAGCAATAGCACCAGCCGCCTCAGGACGCGGCGGATCAATCAAGCCAATAAGACCCGCCAATCTAGAATTCTGGTCCACATCCTCTAAATGATCGCTATCGGGTAACTTGTCAATATTTTTAGAGGCCAACCCAATAACACGCAACGCACACTCCGCAAACCCATCATGCACAACCCGTGCCGCCTCCAAATCATCTATAGATTCTGAGGATAGCGGCAGGTAATCAAGTGCACCCTTAGTCAGCACAAGATAACCCCCCTCTTTAACCTTAAAAATAACTGACATCCTCTTGCGGTCTGACGAGAAGGGAATTTCTGCGACTCTTTGATATGTTTCTTTATCCACAGAGTAGCCTTTTTCGTTCAAGAGCCTAAGTATGCCAACGTCTGTGGCGTTGCCCAGATATTTCTTCGTGCCGGTTTCGTCGGTCTCAAAGGTGGCGTTGCTTGCCATCACCAGATGCATGAGAAAACTGCTCTGCTCTTTGGAGAATTCTGCATCGTCTGCGAAGGATTTTCCACCACAAATCCAGAGCTGTTTAACGGCCATGCGGTTTTGGGTAAGTGTTCCGGTTTTATCTGAACAAATTACCGAAGTGTTGCCCAAGGTTTCCACCGCAGGGAGTTTTCGGATCAAGGCGTGTTTCTTTACCATTTTCTGGACGCCGTTTGTCAGAGTTAGAGTAACGATCAATGCAAGCATCTCAGGAACCGCCGCCACCGCCAAAGAAATGGCAACCAGTAGCATAGTAGGTAGGTCAGTGCCACTTCGCAGGCCCACAGCCATCAAGAAAAAGGCAGAAATAATGGCAATCCAACAAATAGTTTTACTCAGCTGATCAAGACGTATCTGCAAAGGAGTTTTCATGCGTTTGTTACCGCTCAAAAATCCCGCAATCTGCCCCATCTGAGTCTGCATACCCGTAGCAGTAACCACAGCCACACCACGCCCCGCAGTAACAACACACCCCGTAAAAACCATATTATGCTGATCACCCAACGGCACCACCCCCGAAGCAGTAAACAAAGCATCCTTTTCTGCAGGCTCACTCTCACCCGTTAGAGCCGACTCATCAGAAAAAAACCCAGTGGCCTCAATCAACCTAGCATCAGCCGGAACAACATTACCCGTTTCCAAAATAACAATATCACCCGGCACCAATTCGGTAGCGTCGATACTTTTTCGGGTCCCCTCACGCATAACAACACAAGAGGGTGCACTTAGTTTCTCTAACGCTTCAAGGGCTTTCTCAGCTTTACCCTCCTGAGTAATTGCCAAAATAATATTCAAAACAACAACAGACAAAATAACAACGGGTTCGATAAACCCCGAGTCCTCAAAGATAGCCATCGCAAAAGAGAGCACCACCGCAATCAGCAAAATAATGATGGCGAAATCCTTTAGCTGGTGAAGGATTCTTTGAAGGAGCCCGTCTTTTTTGGGTGGTTGTAGTACATTTTTTCCGTTGTTTTCTTGACGCTTATGAACTTGCTCTGCAGATAAACCCCGATCAGGCGTCACATTTAGCGTTTCTAACGCTGAGGGGACGTCTAATTCATACCAGTTGATGTGATCAGGTTTTGTGTTTTCTATGATTATCTCAGCCTTATCTACAACATGCCCTGAGCCGCAAAGCAGAAATTATATTTTATAAACCGTTCTATATATCAGCTTTCCAATGATTGGCATCATTTCACGGCATTATTCCTCAACGGAGTCATAAATTTCTCGGGTAGGCTGTTAGTACTACAATTGTTACATTTTTAAGTAAAGTGTACGAGAAGAAAGTAATAGTCTGTGAACCCCCAAAAGAGCAGAAAAAATACTCTACCCCTTACTAACTGAGCGTATTTATCACAACAGCAAAAAGCAAGCAATCATTTAGGGGTTTTTGCATCTATTTTTTTGATGCCTCTTCGAGTCGTTAACTTTCTTTTCTAGTTGACGTTCATACACATGTTTAGGTACCGGTGAAGCCGGAATCTTTTTCTGGTGCAACTCACTTGGCGCCACGATACGCTGTTCGCCTGTTTTAACTGCTACCTTTTTACCGTCCAGATGGTCTTCAAAGTCTTCTTGGGCTTCCACTATCCAGTAACCTTCGCTTTTAGTTAAAACCTTGACTTTATAGAGCCCTTTATAGAAGTAGAAATTAACCATAAAACATCAATAATAAATGGGCGTTGGAGTAAATACCTTTTGCACCATAGCGACAAAGAATGAAAAAAGCAAGGCTTGGACTTTTTGTGCTGTCTTTACTTTATAGTTATAAAAGTCAAGCAACCTGTTGTGGTGTCGGTGATTGCACTGCTAATCTGTAACTGCATTTTTACCTCACGGCCATGGCACGATTGTTTAGTTTTTGGGATGAAACGTCGGCTTTTTAGTTTTGTGCCTATTTTTTGAGCGGTTGATGAGCTGAAAGCAGAGATGGGGCTGAGGGTGATAACATAATGCTGTTTTAAATATTTGATTTATTATGCTAAGTTCAGGTGACGCAATGAGGCGGCTAAGTAACGCTGAAGTAAAGTTAACCGCGCAGATTTTAGATTTCTGCCGACACATCGCGGGGCAGTCTAAAATAGTTGCCGTTGCTCACGTTGATAATTATTCAACTAAGCTCTCCAGCGGCCGAATGATTCATGAGGTGATGCTGGTTATTCAGAATTTTCAGCCCAGACTCATGAGCTACCTAAAACCCGTCGAGAACAAAACAATTTCTGTTTTTGCAGTGGACCAGTGGGTTTTTGAGCGGGATATAGACCGCGGGTTGCTGGGGGAAGCAATTGCAAGTAAACTTGTATTTCCCTACACAGCACTCCAGGGCGAAGTATACCTCCATGAGAGGGAGATAGCGCTTAAGAAACGTCTGGTACTGGAGTTGCTTGAGAACCTAGCTCTTAATTTTCCCGAGTTGGTAGCGCGTATTCAGATTCTGCCTCAATATTTCATGTATGAAGTGTTCTATACTCGGGTGCGTGTTTTTCCTTTGCTTGTTTACGATTTAGCAGATTTAACCATCAGCCTCAAAAATGCTGAAGACAACGCCCTTGGTAGCTACATGGAGGCCTTGAGCCAGTTGGAAACTGAAGAAAAAGTTACCCTCCAAAACGGCTATGTGTTTATAACACCCAAGTTTATTGCATGTTGTCAGAATCCCAAACTGCGTTTCATTAACTTCTCTAAAACTGCTCCCCGGACCCTATTTGCTTCCTTCTTTGGTGTTTTACCTCAACTTGTAAACAGAGTGGGGCAGAATACGGAGGTGTTTTTGCGGACGCAGAAAATCAGTTGGATACGCCCAAATGAGTATACAGTTAACTTTATTGACTCGCGTAAGTATGTTTTCTTTCCAACAGCAGAGGGGCTTGTTTCACTGGCAGATAAAATAGATATCAAAGGTTATGCCCAGCGGTTACTGCTTAAAAATCGAAATGTAAGCATCCAGGTTGCACCTGCTGGAGGTATTCTAAACGATGTTTATGTGATCAACGCATCAGGCGAGGGTGTTAACACAAAGATTTTGGTTAAGCGGTTTAAGGATTGGTCTGGTTTTAAATGGTTTCCATTGACTTTGTGGTCGTTTGGGGCGCGTACTTTTGCTGTTTCGGGGCAGGCTCGGTTGGCAAAAGAAATCGCGGCAAGCGAGTTTTTGCGAGGTGAAGGTTTTAACGTTCCCAAGATTCTCCATGTTAGTAATGCGGAGCTGATTGTTTTTATGGAGTTCATTGAGGGCGAGGGTTTAAACCAAGTTATCAAACGCTACGCTACAACGGTCGATGATCAGATAGTTTCAGAGGTGTTGAGTTTAGTTAGTAGGGTGGGAGAAAATCTTGCGCGGGTACATGGTTGCAATGTTGTGCTGGGGGACACTAAACCTGATAATGTTCTCATTAAATCAGATGGTTCAATATTTCTCATTGATTTTGAGCAGGCTCTGCAGGGTGGGGATAAAGCTTGGGATGTGGCGGTTTTTCTCTATTATTGTGGGCACTATCTCCAGCCCTTTGATAGTGTTGCCAAGGCGAAATCGATTGCCTTGTCGTTTATTGAGGGGTATTTGCGGGGTGGCGGAAGTGTCGATGATATCCATAAAGCGGCATTATCTAAGTATACGCGGATTTTTAGTATTTTTACGGTGCCGCCGATTATGCTTGCTATGTCTAATGTTTGTAAAATGGCTGAGAGGAACCCCCGGACTTTTAAGTCGTAGTTTGTAGCCGGTAAATCTTGGGTCTGGGTTTTTTGTTGTTGAGCTTTTGTTATGTCTGTTGGTGGTGGGTATCTGTATAATCCGAATAGTTACCGCTATGTTTTTAAATTCTGTTACTTAAAATGCAACGGGTGAGGAGGGCCTGTGACGTTGCCTATCTTCTCATTACATTCACCGTAGGCGGCAGAGTAGGAACAGTCTCACCCTTTTTGTTCTCTTTTGTGTGGTTTTAGGGGTTGTATTTGTGATGGGTGTGGGTGAGTGGGTGGTGGTGTTGTGTTGGGTATGTCTTGTTTGATGGGGGGTGGTTGTTGTTTTTTGTGTTGTTTTGTTTTGGGAAGTTTTATTAAGCTAAACAAACATAGGGTGTATCGTGAGAGGGGTGTCTGCAGTCTTCACCTATAAACATCATATATCACCACCCCACCCCCTCTCACAATACAACACCCAAATTTTAATATAAAACTAAAACTAAGCACACCCTACAGCCTTAAACAGCCCCTAAATCGAAAGCATCTCTGCAACTTTAAGCAACCGCAAATCCAGAGACTTATACTCCAGAGCACATATCTCAAGCTTAACACTAGTCACTGAACCGTTCTGTAAACACACTGCAAGATTACTCCTGCCTTCACTGATTAAATCTACCGCATGCTCAGCAAACAAACTTGCCAAAAGCCGGCTTCGCGCCGTCGGACTACCACCCCGCTGGGCATAACCCAAAATAGATAATCGCACCTCAGATTCAGTTTGCCGCTGCATATCCTGCGCAAGCTGGTTTGAATCTCCAAAACCCTCAGCTGCAACAATTATCCCCGCACGCTTACCTTTCCTAGCATTAGCCTCCATGATTTTTATAACATCACAAGTAACAAGGGGCTTTTCAGGGATAAGAACAACTTCTGCACCCACACAAATACCCACCTGAAGCGCCAAAAACCCCCTTTTACGCCCCATAACTTCCACAATAAAAATACGTTCATGACTAACAGCAGTGTCACGGATTTTATCAATTGCCCCCACCGCCGTATTAACTGCAGTATCAAACCCAATAGTCTCATCAGTACCAAAAACATCATTATCTATAGTTGCAGGAATACCAAACATGGGCACCCCACTTTTTCTACTCAACGCCAAAGCCCCTCTAAACGAACCATCACCACCTATAACAACCAAAGCATCAACATTATTTCTACGAAGTGTTTCCGAAGCGATTTCTTGATTTTGAGGTTGCTCAAAAGCAGAACACCGCAAAGTATGCAATATAGTGCCCCCAGTCTGAATTATGCCCCCAACACTACGCGGCGTAAGCTCACGATAACAATTAACCAGCAAACCATCCCAACCCCGCTCAAAACCGATAACCCTAAAACCCCTAAAACAACTGGCTCGAGTGACCGCACGAATAGCCGCATTCATGCCTGGCGCATCACCACCTGAAGTAAGTATGCCAATAGTTTTAGACACTGCCTCAGCCTCTGCCCTTAGTTTCACTATTGCTAAAGATTAAAACGTTTAGTATGGCTCAGTATCTATGCATTTTCCAAAACACATAAATGCTCTTTTGCTACTTTTATGAAATCTAGCGGGAGGTAGCTCAGCCTGGCAGAGCTCTCGAGCATACTAACTTGATTAGTATGTGGAGAAGCTGTAGAGGTCTACCCATGGTAGGCTTCATTCTAGCCTGTCTAGGCCACAGATACCGAGCTGTCGCAGGTTCAAATCCTGCTCTCCCGACCAAACAAAACCCTCTATCAGAGCAGTTTTTGGGCAGTATTTCGCTATTGCGGTGATTTAAATCGAGATTGATTTCGGCGTTTTTTTAGGTTTTACTTTTCGGTTTGCACCGTCGATTTAAAGATTTAGACTGCTATTATATGGTAAATTGATTGTTTGGTGATTTGTGTTGCGTGCGGCGACTCAGGAAAAGCTTGCTTTGGCGTTAAGCTGTGGAAAACCTAAGAGTTCGAAAGAGCTTACGGTAGAGTTGCGGCTTAATAGTGATATTGTGGAGAGTGCGCTGGGTCGTATGTGGCGGAGTTTTAGGGTTTTGCGGAGTGTTAAACCTGTGGTTTGTACGGATAAGTCGTTTAGGGGTCGGTTGGGTATGGTTGCTAATGTGCGTCAATATTATACTTATTTGCTGGGTCCTGAGGGTAAGTCGTCGGTGTTTTTGGGTGGGCAGGAGTATGTGGCTTATAACAAGAAGTATTTGGATAAGCGGGGTGGTGTGGGTGAGTCGAGTAAGGCTAATTGTATTAGGCGGTTTCTTTGGCAGAATCGGGA
>JAIRTW010000036.1 GCA_031254875.1 Candidatus Bathycorpusculum termitum | reverse complement strand
TGCAGGTGTGTGTTCTGAGTAAAATTTATGGTTGATAGGGTGTGTCCTATTTTGTTGCAATAATTGTCTACGCTAAAAACGCTAAAGACCAAAAAAATACATACCCCAAATAGACAAACACAAAAACCCCTGCCAACAACCCAGCCAATCCCACTCACCTATTAGATAAATTCACGAAAAGCATGCAAAACAAACAACTTGCTAAGCCCCAGCCAAATCACCTTCAAACCCGACAACCCATCACTTTTAGCACCCACAAACCCACCCAAAGCAGCAACATAACCAATCGCATCC
This sequence comes from Candidatus Bathycorpusculum termitum, assembly GCA_031254875.1. Lineage (GTDB taxonomy): Archaea > Thermoproteota > Bathyarchaeia > Bathyarchaeales > Bathycorpusculaceae > Bathycorpusculum > Bathycorpusculum termitum. Next base: position 28,435 of record JAIRTW010000036.1, on the reverse strand, counting down.
GCCATCGAAAAAGCCACCTCAGACGCAACACAAGTACGCTTAGCCGCCCGATACAGAGTCCTCCACTCACTCTCACAAAACAACAACTCACACAACCAATCCGGACACAACCTAGACAAATAGGTAAGCACCATAATATGCACCGAGATAAGCGAGTACAACAACAAAACCATAAGCTCAATACGATCTACACTATGCCGCTGCAGTTCTTCAATTCTACATCCACTCTTCAAAACAAAGTGAAAACGCTCAATCTTCCACCTCTGACGATAATAATCCACCACCAAAAACGCATCCGCACAACAATTCAACTCTAAATTAGTAACAAGCATCCACTCCAAAGGCTCCACCCCCAAAGGGACATCCTCCTCAGCAATATTAACCAAATTAACCGTAAGCACAGGCACCAACTCGGCCTCAGATCGATTTGAGGACACTGAATCTGAGTAGTTATATATCGCAGAGTCAAAATGGCTTCCCGCTCTTTAGTTTGAGTTTTAGAATTTTGGGGAACGAGCAATTTTAGTCGGCCTTTGGGTTTACTACGCACCACCTCTTCCCAGATATGGGTACCTTCGGGGGTTAGGCGGTCATGTTTAGCACGGATAACAAAACTTTGATTGCTACTAAGGGCTATGTTGTACCATTGGTAGATGTCTCCTTCGCGATCAGCTATGGGGTTAGTTTGGTGTTTTGGGGGCGTTGGTTTGGGCGGTTTGCATGGTTTTTAGCCATCGGTTGCTTTCTTTGTCTTGGATTTTACGTTTATTTTTTTGGTGAGGGCTACGCGGGTCGCTGTTTGTTTCTGGGGTAGTTGTGCTTTGATCTACTAGTCCTAGGGTATGCCGCCCGGGGTGACAAGCAGGCAGCTGTGTACGTTTATGCCAAGGCTCTTCTCGCAGTTATAGCCCAATCCAACCATTTTTTTATGGGTGTCATAGTTAACTGAGGTAGTGTCTTGAATGGCCAACAAGGTGTTGTCTTGGTTGCGGTTGTTAGTAGCAGTTTGATGTGCGGTTAGTATGTTTTCTTTGGTGAATTCTTGGTTGCCTATCATGCGGTAGGCGGCTTTGGCGTTTGCACGGCTCCCAGTGGCTAGCCATATGGATTTTTCAGGTTCCTCTGATAGGTCGCTCATTACACGCAAAAAGCGCTTCTCCAAGCGTTTAGACCCAAAATCAACTGTTTGAAACTCTTTTTTCACCCAATTACTGACATCCCCATGCAAGACAAACCCACAACCACCCTACCAATCACAAACTCCCCCTTTAGCTTAGCACAAAAAATTGTGGGTCAAGTTAAGGACGTGGCGGATGCATAGAAACTTTATGGGATCAAGTTGAAAATAACGACAAATTTCATAAGGGTTTTTGTTATAGGATATCAAGAGGATCTATCGATGGCTTCCATAGGCTTAGATGATTTAGACATACACTTACTGAGGCTACTACAGGTTAACAGCAGAGCCTCCTTTGCTGAATTAAGCCGCGAACTGGATACTGCTGAAGCCACGATCCGCTTCAGAGTTAAACGTCTAGTAAATGAGGGCGTCATTACCAAATTTACTATAATGCTTAACCCAAATAGGGTGAGCCAAAGAGTTAGCGGCGCCATTTTGTTAAAGATTGATCCCGCGCATCTTGAAGAGACATGTAAAAAGCTGGTAGAGTTTGCTGAGACGATGTATTTGTTCCAGAGTACAGGTGAGTATGACATAGTTTCTGTGGTTGTGGCACGAGACTTGGAGCATCTCAACGATGTAGTTAAGCGGGCAAAGGCCATTGTAGGGGTTAAAGATACACGTGTTTCTATCACGACGCATTTTTTAAAATTTGATCCGTTTGTTTCATTAAACCTCTAAAACAATTCAGTTGCGGAATCCGCAACTAAACTGTAGAAATCTACTTTTTCAGCAAGATATATAACGTTAAGCAATGGCTAATGTGGTAATCAATTACAGAAAATCAAGCAAACAACAGCAACCTCAGGTGACACTCATACCCCAAAATCAAAAAATAAACAATCCTCAAACACAATCACCCAAAATAATCCTCGATGAAACAGACAAAAAAATCCTCCAAATACTCCAAGACGACTTCCCCATAGTCACCCAGCCCTGGAAAGAAATAAGCCACCGCCTAAACATCCCCGAACAAGAAATCACCAACCGCATAAACCAGCTCAAAGAAACAGGGGTTGTGCTAAGAATCGGACCAATTTTTGACTCCGACAAAATCGGCTTAAAAGCAAGCACATTAGTGGCACTACGTATAGATACCAAAAGAGTCGACGAGGCGGCTCAAATTATCAACCAATACGACAACATCTCACACAACTACCAACGGGATAACGAATACAATATATGGTTCACCCTTACAGCACCAAACGACAAAGAAATAGACAGAACAATAGAACAGATCCGCCAGAAATTAAACGTACCCAAACAGGACGTACTGAATTTGCCAACTCGACACCGCTTCAAAATCAACGTTATTTTCCAATTAACAAATCATAACAGAGGAAATACCAATGGATGAAATTGACATTAAACTGTTAACCGCCCTCAAAAAGGGTATACCGCTATCAACGTCACCCTTCAGCGAAATAGCGGCCGAATTAAAAATTTCCGTAGAAGAAGTCATAGAACGACTAAATCAACTCAAAAAAGACAAGATAATCAGACGTTTTGGAGCTTCCATAAAACCCAGCAGTATCGGTTTATCTGCCAATGTCCTAGTAACCTGGAAAGTACCTGAAAGCAGAGTGCAAGAAGTCGGCAAATACCTCTCAGAAATCAAAGAAATTTCTCATTGCTATGAACGCACAACAGACAATCCAAACTGGACCTACAACATCTATACGGTTTTGCACGCCCAAAACCGCTCGGTAATCGAACAAATGGTCAGTGAATTGTCTGCTAAGTGGGGCTTAGAATACCAGCTACTCTATAGCACAAAAGATCTCAAACACTCACTAACCTCTAAGGAGATGATCTAATGTTAAATGTTACTAAACTTTGGTGCGGCATCCCCGGTTCTATGGATCACATCCGATATGGTCCCGAAGCACACCAAAAACCCATAGTTGTATGGAACACAACTAGGCGTTGCAATCTCAAATGTGTTCACTGCTACTCAAAATCTGAAGATAAACCATACCAAAACGAGTTGACCACTCAGGAAGCAAGAGCTTTTGTAGAGGACTTGGCCAGCTTCAAAGTACCGGTGTTGCTGTTTTCTGGCGGTGAACCCTTGCTACGTCAAGACCTCTTCGAGATCGCTAGTTTAGCGTCACAGTTAGGCATAAGAACGGTTCTATCTACAAACGGCACCCTAATCACGCAGGAGATAGCCCAAAAACTCAAAACAGCAGGTTTCTCCTATATAGGCGTCAGCTTAGACGGTGCAGAAACAACAAACAATAAATTCCGTGGCAACCCCCAAGCCTTCAAACAAGCCATCACAGGTATAAGAAATTGTCTCAAAGCAGGTGTCAAACCAGGCTTACGGTTCACAGTCACCAACTATAACATACAAGATGTTGAGAAAATTTTTGATTTAATAGAAGCCGAAAACATCCCACGGGCATGTTTCTACCACTTGGCCTATGTCGGCAGAGGAACCTCAATTGTAAAGAATGATCTAACCCATAAACAAACACGGGAATTCATGGATTATCTCCTCTCAAAAGCAGAAGCAATACACCAAAAAACGCAGAACACCGAAATTTTAACCGTAGACAACCACGCCGATGCCGCATACCTCTACATAAAACTGAACAAAAAAGACCCTCAACGAGCCCAAGAAGTGCTAAAACTCTTAAAAATAAACGGCGGCAACAGCAGCGGCAAAGGTATAGCCTGTGTAGACTTTAATGGCTATGTACATCCGGACCAATTCTGGCAACACCACAACGTAGGAAACATTTTAGAAGAAAAATTTAGCACCATCTGGACAGCCACCCAAGACCCTCTGCTTTTGGGGCTTAGAAACCGCACGGTTCATCTGAGAGGTAAATGCGCAGGATGCCGGTTCCTTGACATCTGTAATGGCAATCTTAGGGTAAGAGCAGAAGCAGTATATGGTGATGTTTGGGCACCTGATCCCGCTTGCTATCTCACCGCTGAAGAAATAGCCAAGTAGGCAAAAAGAAAAATGGCAACAAAAGACAGAAGTGATATCGCACCTAGGGTAGTGGTTTGGGAATCAACACGTGCATGTAACTATGCCTGTGCACACTGCAGAGCAACAGCTCAAAAACAACCCGACCCCCACCAGCTCACAACTCAAGAAGCCCTCCATATGGTGGATCAAATTGCCGCATTATGCAATCCAGTCTTTATAGTAAGCGGTGGAGATCCCCTGCAACGTAAAGATGTTTTTGAGGTGGCCTCTTATGCCTCTAGACTCGGGTTTCGCGTAGTTATGTCTCCCAGCGGTAGCGATCTGTCACAGAAGACCTTTGAGAAAATGAAGCAGGCGGGTGTACGTATGATTTCCCTTAGCCTTGATGGGGCAACCGCAGCCACACATGATAACTTTAGAAACGTACCGGGAGCGTTTGATTTAGTAATGAGCAACATAGCGCTGGCAAATGTCAACAGCTTTCCGTTTAGAATTAACACAACCGTAACCCAGCATAACTACAAAGCCATAGAGCCCATCCACAAGTTATCAGTGGAGAAGGGTGCTGTGGAATGGGATATTTTTATGCTTGTACCCACCGGTCGAGGAAAAATCAACATGGAGATAACCCCCCAACAGTACGAGGAAACCCTGCAAACCATCTACCAACTAAGTGAGTCATCGCCGATTCCAGTTAAAGTAACCTGCGCACCCCAATATACACGAATAGCAACTCAGCAAACCAAAGGAAAACCAGCGAGGGGAAGTCGAGGCTGTATGGCTGGGAACGGTTTCTGTTTCATCTCCCATGTTGGAGACGTTTTTGGCTGCGGCTTTCTTCCGTTACGTGCCGGCTCAATCAGACAACAAAGCCTCAAAGAAATCTATCAACAAGCACCTCTTTTTGTTGAACTACGAAACCATCAACTACTGAAAGGAAAATGCGGCAAATGCAACTATAGTATGATATGTGGCGGCTGTCGAGCAAGAGCATTTTCAACTAAAAAGGATTATCTCGAAGAGGAGCCTTATTGCATTTTTAAGTGAACATTTTTTGATTGGCTATATGTTTGTTTATCCTATTAAGCCAAAGGTCAGTTTGAATTTGAATGGCCTTTAAATCCCATGTGCGCTAGGGTATTTATGCTGAACATATTCTTTGATTTTTTCTGTTATTCCGAAATCAGCGGTAAATTGTTTCCAGGTTGCTGATGCTTTATACATGGAAAATACTGGTTCATTTGTATCTGTGGTTGGCAGTTGGTCTACTAATTTTGCCTCTATTAACTTGGAGAGATGATAACTTAGACTCGCATCAGAGCGAATATTGGCAGCTATCTGAATTTGGCTAAATGACAGAGTTTCATCATCACATAGGTTTGGTTGTTTGGCCTCTATGTGATTACGCTTAACATAACCGCTGTTATGTAACGCTAACATGATGGCTAGTCTGTTTTCATCGCCTATAGCCGAAATTACTTGAACCCATTTAAAAATTGGCTGTTCTTCCAAGCTTATTCACTATGTTTATTAAGAATATTGATTTCTTTATTAAATTTTGCGATTGTTGACTTGTCACATAAATATAAAGTTACGCAAAAACTATTGAACTTTTAGCACGAATAATAATGAAAACAGCAGGATAAACTATTGAATAATAAACCTAATCGCAATAGTGTCTAGCACTAAAAAGAAGGATAGCACAAAAATTAAACTACCCTATAACTTTGCCGAGTTACAGTAATAATAAAAGGAAAAGACAAAGTTACTAATTGCCACAGTAAAAGATGGCCCTACCGATAGGTTACACCTTTTGTTTAAACATACATCTTTTTAGTTCTCAAAAAAGTTAATAGAACAGACTTGATGAATATCTGCAAACAAGGGATGGATAGATACTAACATGAGCAGTTCAGTTGAAAACAACAAAATAATTACTGTAGGGCTGATTCAAACAGCCGCATCTAAAGATATAGCGAAGAACATGGAGAGAACCCTGCAAAAAATCGAAGAAGCCATACATAGAGGCGCCCAAATCATCTGTCTCCAAGAACTCTACCGCACGATATATTTCCCCCAAGAAGAAAACATTGATGTTGCACCCCTATCAGAATCCATTCCTGGTCCCTCCACAGAAGCATTTAGCAAATTAGCAAAAAAACACGGTGTTGTAATCATTGCTCCACTGTTTGAGAAAGCCGACGGAAAATTCTACAACTCGGCTACAGTAATCGACACCGACGGGTCAATCTTGGGTACCTACCGCAAAGCCCACATACCCCACGACCCCTACTTTTACGAAAAAGAGTACTTCGTCCAAGGAGATGAACCCTGCAAAGTCTTTAACACAGCGTTTGCCAAAATAGGGGTTCTCATCTGCTATGACCAATGGTTCCCCGAAGCCGCCCGCATCAACACATTAGCTGGTGCAGAAATCATCTTTTATCCCACTGCCATCGGCTACATAAAAAACCATACCTCAGACGACGGCAACTGGCATGACGCCTGGCGCATCGTACAACAGGCTCACGCCATAGTAAACGGTGTCCACATAGCCGCAGTAAACCGCATCGGCGAGGAAGGAGAACTTGAGTTTTGGGGCGGCAGCTTTGTCTGCGACTCCTTTGGCGCTATCCTTGCAGAAGCATCCACAAACAAAGAAGAAGTTATAGTCATGCAAGTTGATCTCAGCAAAAACAATAAAATCCAAGAAGGTTGGGGTTTTCTGCGCAACCGACGCCCCGACATCTATCAGCTACTCATCGAAAATGTGGAAAACCACCTAGGAGACCATAGCGGTAAAACTTGTAGCGAACAAGGCTTTGCTATGCCCGCAGAATGGGAACGCCACGACGCAATATGGCTAGCGTGGCCCTATGATCCAACCACGTTCCCCGACCGCGTCGAGCGGGTTGAGCAGACCTACGTTCAAATTGTTAAGGAAATCCATGAAAGCGAAGAAGTTAATCTCTTTGTCATCGACGAGCCCACTAAAAAGAAAGTAACCGAGAAGTTTAGGCAGGCAGGCATAAATCTAGATTTAGTGCATATCTATGTTTCAGATTATGCGGATGTGTGGTTCCGCGATTACGGTCCCATCTTTGTCCGCAACGCCCATCATGAACTGGCGATGATTCACTGGGACTTTAACAGCTGGGGCGAAAAATACGAAACACTTCTGCGAGATAAGCAGATACCCGATGTGATAAATGAAAAACTGGCGCTCACCTGCTTCAAACCCGGTATCGTCTTGGAAGGCGGCTCGATTGAGGTCAATGGTAAAGGCACCCTACTCACCTCTGAGCAGTGTCTGCTAAACAGCAACCGCAACCCAACACTTAACAAACAAAAAATTGAGGAATACCTCACGGAATATCTTGGTGTGCACCACTTTATTTGGCTCAAAAGAGGCATCTTAGGTGATGACACCGACGGCCACATTGACGACTTAGCCCGTTTCGTCAACCCCACTACCATCGTCTGCGCCTACACTGAGGACCCAAACGATGAGGACTATGAAGTGCTACAGGAAAACTATCAAATCCTCACAAATTCTGTGGATCAAGACGGTGAAAAACTACAAATCGTCAAGCTACCTATGCCTCGTATCATGAGCGATGAAGACTACAGACTACCCGCAAGTTACACCAACTTTTACATCGGCAACACAAAAGTGCTTGTGCCCATCTTCAACCACCCTAACGATGAAAAAGCACTGGCAATATTACAGGAGCTGTTTCCTACACGAAAAGTTGTGGGTATATTCTGCGGCGACTTGGTCTATGGGTTTGGCACAATACACTGCATCAGCCAACAGCAACCCTGCCCCGCATGATCCAGCCGAATTCGAAGAGAACAACGAAAGGAACAAACCAAATATCATGACAAGCCTCATCCACAACGCCATAGCATTACCGTTGTGAATTTGTTTACGCCAACAGGGCCACACGTTTCGCAGGGCTACAAAACTATGACATCAACTATACAGCAGAACACTAATTCTGATACACAACGCCATCCAAGCGCCAGCTCAGTGCCTTAGGGAAAAGTTAAACCTTCAAGTGATCTCTGTGTTCATTTTTTGTGACGGGAGAATTCGGTCCAAAAAGAATTTCTCTAAACTCTTTTACGGTATCGGTGTGGTTCCAATCGCGTTGCAGTTCATATATCAACTGCACCCAATCTATGTTCACGGCACTGAGATTCGAGGGTTTAGGGTGCGGTTGAGTTTGTGGTGGTGTTTGTCTAGGGGTTGTGGGTGGATTTCTGGTTTAGAGTGTGTGGGCGGTGTTGGTTCTTTGAGTTTGTGGTGAAAGGAGTGGACCGTTTTGTAGTGGAAGTTATTTTGGCGGGCGTTTTGTTGTGTCTTATGGCGCTTATTTTGACAAGCAAGCTCTTGTTTAAAGGGTTATGAATTCAAAAACATTCTATTCTGAACAATAGAAAAATCCTAAAAACAACACTGTATGTTACTTATGGATACAGGTTTTTTTGCTAAATAACTATTGTATCAGGTAAAAGGCAACAACAGATAAGAAGATGAACTATTGTGTCGCGGATTATATTTTGAGAAGAGAATTTTGAGAATAATCAGCTGGTTGACTTGTGGGGTAGTTTCTTTTTCCTTGATTTTCGCTATGTTTAAACGCTCCAGTGGATTAATAGGTGGAGCACCATAAAATTAGGAGCATAGGGGAAGGCATGGTTAATCCTCAACCGAGTCGCGCACGGGGTGTCAAGGTGCTCAAAGCCGTTTCGTCACCGCTTAGGTTGCAGATTCTTAATTTGCTCTTTGATAATAATGCACTCGCCTACAGTGAGCTTATGAATCAGCTCAAAATGAATCCGAGTCGAGATGCAGGCAGATTTGCCTACCATCTCAAATTTCTGCTTAAAGCGGGTTTGGTGGAGGCTGATGTTGAGGCAAAAAAATATTATTTAACAGACCTTGGCAAGATGGTGCTTGATGTCGCTGATCGTGTAGAGAAAAAAGCGGTGAAACCCCGGGGTGGCATGCTGGTACGCACTTCTCACCTCACATTGGAAGAGTTTGATGCCAATAAAATTGCCAATTCACTCATAAAAGAAGCAAAAGTTCCACCGGAACTCGCTCAGAAAGCGGCCAAAGAAGCCGAGAAGCGGCTTGTCAAATCTAAGACTAAATATCTCACAGCGGCACTTATCCGCGAGGTTGTCAATGGCATTCTTGTCGAGAAGGGCTTTGAAGACTATCGCCATAAACTTACCCGTGTCGGTATGCCTGTTCATGAAGTCACCATGCTCATTGAATCTCGAGATGTTGCATCAGACTGTTTTGCGGCCATAAGTAAAGCCGGGCAGACTGTGTTGGGCGAGTATACGTTGCTTAATATTTTTCCCCGCGACATCGCTGATGCACATCTCTCAGGGGCCATTCACATCGATGGGTTGGGTACATGGATGCTTAAACCAAGTGAAGTCATCCATGAGCTCCGCTACTTCTATCAGTATGGCATCAAGCTTGACGACCCTAAACAGGCCGCGATGCAACCGCCCAGTGATTTTAAATCGGCTCTGTGCACAGCGTTTAATGTGATGTTGCATACCCAAAAAGAAACCAATAGTACTCAGACATTTAATCACTTCAACCTCACACTTGCACCGTTTGCCCGCAACGTCGAGGAAACTAAACTCAAAGAGAATTTGCGTCTATTCATTTTTAACCTCAATCAGCATGTGGATGCTGCGCTGGCAATTGAATTAGCTCCGTGTAGAATGATGGAGAAAGAGGCCATTGGTGCAGGCGGTAAACTTTTAGGTAAATACAGCAACTATCTGGTTGAGAGTGATCGGGTTGCGTCGCTTTTGCTCGATGTGTTTTTAGAAGAAAGCACTCAAAAGCCGCTTCTAAGTCCCAAGCTCATCATAAAATTTGGCGTCGACTCCTTTAGCGGAGAAAACCTGCTGATCCTACAGAAAGCTCATGAATTAGCCGCTAAAAATGGCATGGTCTATTTTGCCGACACTTCCAAAAAAGAAACCCAAAACGCAGTATTTTCTTCTTCAGGGGCAAAATTTACTGCTGATTTAACCGGTGATTGGGAAACCGACACGATGCGCACTGGATGCTTGGGATCTGTTGCGGTTAACATGCCCAGAATCGCGTTGGAATCCGGAAAAGACACCAAGGTATTCATGGACCTTCTGCGGGAACGCTTCGAATTGGCCGCCCGTGCTTTGACAATCAAAAATAATGCATTAAAGCAGTTTGGCAAAAACAACCTGCCTTTTCTTCTGCAGAAAGCAGAGGGTGATAACTATTTCCGCTTGGAAAACTGTAACCGCATTATCAACCTCGCCGGTTTCTGGGAAGCAGTTGAGGCTGTTAGCGAAAAAAGCGCCGGTGTCCAAGAGAGGCAAGCTTTTGCCAAAGAAATTATAGATGCTGTCTTGATGTTTAAGCAAAAACTTGGCAGAAAATATGGCAAACGCCTCTACCCTGCATTACTTGGAGATCATGAAGCGGCTGAGCGGCTAGCACACCTTGATGTTGAGCGTTTTGGTGTTGCAAAAGTAAAGTTCTCTGGCACAAGGGATAGCCCTTATTACTCCACGTTCAAACGTATTCCCATAAAAGCGGCTCAGACACTAACGGCACCAGCGGGCACCATAGAGACCGCACAGTTGCTTAGGGGATTAAGCAACGGAGGAAGCCTCGACCTCTATGAATTGGAGGGCGACAAATTCCAAGCCCAAGCCCTTCTTGATTTAAGCAAACGTATAATCGAGAGTCAAGCCAGTGAATTCTTCACCTACAACCGCGTCATCAGCTTCTGTGGCAACTGCAAAAAAACCTACTACGGCACATTCCACAAATGCCCCGACTGCGGCTCCATGAGCACACTCACAACCTTTGACCGCTTCACATCAACCTAACTATTGAACTGTGCCCAAAACCAGCGATAGCAAAGCCATCCGCACAACGATTCCATTCCAAACCTGCTGAAAATAACGTGCTTGCGGCGTCGCGTCCACTTCAGGGGCAATTTCATCCACACGGGGTAACGGATGAAGTATTGTAAGGTCTTTTTTGGCGTTGACAAGCATTTTTAGGTCGATACGGTATGCACCTTTGACTTTGGCATATTCGGCGGCGTCGGGAAAGCGTTCTTTTTGGATGCGGGTCACATAGAGAACATCGACTTGCGGAACTACTTTTTCTATATTAACATCTTCGATTACGGGAATTTTGTCTTTGATATTAGTTAGCATGTCTTTGCGCATTCGAAGTGTCTCCGGGGAAACAAGATAGAGTTCAACATTGTAGAGTGCCAGTGCATAGGCCAGTGAATGCACTGTTCGGCCATAGCGAAGGTCCCCCACTATGGCAACTTTTAAGCCGTCAATTTTGCCCTTTTCCTTGCGCATAGTGTAGAGGTCAATAAGAGCCTGCGTGGGGTGCTCCTCTGCACCGGTACCTGCGTTGATTATGGGAACCTTGCTGAATTCAGCGGCCAGCTTTGCTGAACCCTCCAAACTGTGCCGAAGCACAATCACATCCGCATAGTTTTCGACGGTGCGTATGGTGTCAGCGAGGTTTTCGCCCTTCCGGGTAGATGAGAGAACTGGTTCTGCGAAGCCGATATATCCGCCGCCAAGTTTGAGCATTGCAGTTTCAAAGCTTAGTCTTGTGCGGGTACTGGGTTCAAAGAACAGCGTCGCTAAGATTTTGCTCTTAAGCATATCTGAGCCACCCTTCGCCAGAGGCTCTATGGATTTGCTGACATCTAGGATATGATTGATTTCCTGCTGGCTGAAGTCTTCGATTGAGATTATGTCTCTTCCCTTGAACTCCAAGTGAGCCACCAAACAAGAAAGCCCAAGACAGCTAAATAACATTTTGCCACGCTGAAGACAAAAAAGGGTACAAAAATCGCCACATTAAATGCTCTTTGAGGCTCCCAAGCGTTTAAAACAAAGAGTTAAATGGGAAAACGGCTTGTTCCATATAGAGAGATTTTTTTCCAGTAAGCCTTGAATGTGAGATTTTGAATGCGCATACCTTAATCGCAAATTTGGCCAGGTTTATAAAAAATAGAGAGCTCCGATTCGCCGTCATCCATGTGACAACACGGTGTAACGCTAAATGTGTAGATCGATGCAACATCTGGGCTTCTTCACCAGTTGACATGAGTTACAGCGATGTCTGCTTAGCACTTGATGTGTTGGAGAAGAACAAATTTTCAGTAGCATACTTTACAGGTGGAGAAATCGGATTGTACCCAAACTTGGTTGATGCAATGCGATATGCTAAAAACAAAGGTTTTGTTACATCAATAACAACTAATGGAAGCATATCCAAAGATACTCTGGCTCAGTTGAGTAGAAACCTCGATGTGCTCTCGGTTTCCGTTGATCACTACAATGAGAAAACATGGGATAATATGAAACATCTGCCGGGCATAGCTACGAAAGCAAAGGAAACCATCAGAACCGCAAAGTCTTTTGGGATTAACCTCTATGCGGTTACGTTCCTTAATCCCGCTTGGTCTCCAGACGAAATAGAAAAAGTTGTTCACTACGTTAACGATGACTTAGAAATCCCCTTTGCACTTTCATATCCTTTTATTTCAGCCAACAACGGCACCTATGTGGTTGGAGGCAAACTCTCAGAAGCCTCCGATAGCTATCTCGTAAACATTAAGCGGCTAGTTTCAAAAGTTTTAGAACTTAAAACCCAGGGGTCAAAAATTGTCACCACAACTAGCTATCTAAAAGAGGTACTACGGGCTCATGATAGTATGCCATTAAAGTATCCTTGTAAAGCAGGCAGAACCATCCTGACCATCGATTGTAGACTCGACGTTTTTCCCTGCTACAAAAAAAATAAACTTTTCAATTTAAAAGACTGCCAAAATTTGAACCTACAGTCCGTTGATAGCTCCATGTGCGATAATAAAACCTGCATGATAAATTGCTTCAAAGAGGCATCGGAAAATTCACGGGAACTGGTCCTGCGGAGTTCGGTTGAGGAATTTTTCTCTAATCCCAAATTTTACGTAAACATGCTTCGATGAGCTCTACCGCAACGTTTTCTACGCCTAACGATGGGTCACCATCCAGAAGTTACATCATCGCCAGTTTGAGCCAGTAATTTCTTTTTTTCTTTCACATCATCAGTGGGAATATCGACTCTGTTGCCGCCCTCTACAATTATTTCTTTTTTCTTTTTGTGTTCATCAACAACTAACTGTCCTCGTGTATCTTTATTCAAAAAATCACTTCCCATAAAAACCATACATTATTGATTTCCGCAATTCAATAGCGGAAACTGCAGGGTATAACTATGCGTGACTGTGATTTATCAACAACTATCAGAAAGGGACACAATTAACAATAAGGGCGCCCCACAAACGGTGAGAAGAAAGGGTCATGCAGATATCAATGTATTTTCCATCATAAAGTCTGGATATATTGCGTATGTCAATTAATTCGAAATGAACTAATCCATAAAACCAAAGTCACATAAAAGAATCGTGAGAGGGAGGTGCGCTTAGCTTGCCAGATCAGATAGCAACACCCATGTTTACCGCCATCTTATAGACGGGTTAGGGTTTAGTCTTAAACAAACTCCGCTTCTTTAGATTATAAGACTCATAGTCTTTACACTTGTAGATGCGGAGCTGACGTTGAGGTTCAATGCGGCATCGTTTTCGGGCGTTTCTGCGCCTCAGAAGGGGCGCCAGCTGAAAAAAAGGGCACCTTGAACACAGGGTACTCATCGTGTCTTTCTCCTATCTTGTCATCATTCTTCGGAAGACCGGCAGGGCTATGGCTATCATGATTATTCCAAACGCTAGGAGTACTATGAGTTCTGTGGATATCTGCGATATACCGGCTCCTAGTACCATGACTTTGCGTAGGGCACTGGCGGCGTATGTCAGAGGCAGGAAGTGGCTGATGGCCTGCATGAAACCAGGCATCTGCTGTATGGGGAAGAACACTCCGCTAAGGAACATCATTGGAAACATCAGAGTCATCATGAGCATCTGGGCGGTTTCTTGGTCTTTGGTGAATGATGTTATGACTATACCTAAGCCAACGAAGCTAAATACACCCAACAGCAACAAGGCAAACACAAGGAATATACTACCTTGTATGGCGACTCCAAATATGCCAATTGCTAGCGCCAGTATTATTGCACCCTGGATTAAGCCTCGAGCGGTCTGGGCCAGTGTTTTTCCCAGCAGTATAGAGAGGCGGTTAACTGGGGCAACCATCATACCGTCCATGGTTCCGATTTCTTTTTCCTGCGAAATCGCGACAGGCAAGCCAGTCATGACGCTCATCATAACGGTCATTGCCATAAGTCCCGGCGCGATAAAGTCAAAGTAGCTTGGATTACCAGGAACTACGCCCTGGGACTGCACGTTTAGGGGCTTCACAACTGCCAACGCAGATTCCGCGTTTAAGTCTGGAAGTATCGTCTGCACGTTTTGTTGTGCCATCGCTGTACTCATACCGTCGAATACATTTGAGAGCACCGCTTGGATGGTGGCAGATATCTGGGGATTTGACTGGTCAGTTACGATAATTATGGTTCCCTGCTCACCGCTAAGGATAGATTGGCTAAAGTTGCTGGGAAGCACAATTCCGCCGCTGAGTTCGCCCCGTTGTACCAAATCTCTAACCTCCTCTAAACTTGAGGCGTGGGTTAGTGTCATTATGTCGGCCCGTTCGTTGATATCTTGCAATGTGCTAGAGAAGATTTGGCTTGGCATATATGAGCCATTGAAGCCGTCGTCTTCGTTAACCATGGCGATGGGCAGGTTGTTTATGTTTGCGCCGCCTGAGGGATAGATGAAACCCACCATAACCATCATGAACAGCGGCATCACAATCAGTAACACTAGACCCAGCCGGTTGCGGAACAATTCCATGAGGTCTTTCCAGGCGATGCGAAGACTATGTTTTATGATTGTTTGAGCAGTCATTGTCTCATCTCACCCGTGCCTGCGGCGCACCAAACCGCTTACGCGACGACGCAACCTTGTCGGTTACGCTGTCGCGGACATCGTGACCTGTGATGTGGAGAAACACGTCTTCGAGGGTGGGTTGCAAATTGGACATGGAGGTTATTTTACCGCCGCGTTTGCGCACGACATCTACTATCGTATCAAAGGCATCTTCGCCGTGGACGATTATGTGCAACTGTGTAGCGTTCTCTTGAGTAACTGAGTCTATACAATCCAGCGCTTTTATGGTGTCTAGCATATCAGGGGTTAGGTTGGCTATTTCAAGTTTTATTATCATGGTATCGGCTCCAGAAATAATTTTTTTGAGGTTTGTAGATGTATCGAGAGCGATGATTTTTCCGTGGTCAACGATGGCTATGCGGTCACAGAGCAAATCAGCATCAACCATCATATGTGTCGTTAGAACCACCGTTGTGCCCTGTTCTTGGTTGAGTTTTTTTATGAAATCTCGGATTTCAACTGATGACTGAGGATCTAAACCTAAAGTGGGCTCGTCTAGGTAGAGTACCTCAGGCATGTTAAGCAGGGCACGGATTACGTTCATCCGTTGCCGCATACCCGTTGAGAAGGTCCCGACTTGGGTATCTTTGAATTTAGTTAACTTGACAAGTTCAAGCAATTCATCAATCCGCTTGTTTAATGTGTCTTTGGGTATGTTGAAGAGGCCCCCAAAGAAGGAGAGGTTCTCTTTGGCAGTTAGACGATTGTAGATTATCATTTTTTCGCTGACTATACCTATGAGCTTGCGGACTTGCATATCATGTTTAACGGTGTCGTAGCCGCCGATTGTTGCGGTTCCTTTGGTTGGGCGTGATAGGGTACTTAGCATGCGCAGAGTTGTGCTTTTACCTGCACCGTTTGGGCCCAGAAGTCCAAAGATTTCGCCCTTTTTGACACTGAAGGATATGTCATCTACTGCTGTGAACTTTCCGAATGTTTTGGTTAAATTTTTAACTTCGATTATGTTGCCGTTATCCATAAGAGCGGCCCCTTTTAGGATATTATTGACTGCAATATATTGCGGCAAAATATAAAAGTTGCCTATGAATACTATACAATCGAACCACCGTTGAAACCAGAACCCAAAGAAGACGGAAACAGTCAAAACTGGATCAAAGTAGCCCAAAAAGGCTACATACGCATGGGCATCATCATACTACTCAACAAAAAACCCAGTCACGGCTATGAAATCATGAAAGAAATCGACAGCCGCACCAAAGGCTTTTGGGCACCCACCCCCGGCGGCATCTATCCCATCCTGCGTGACCTCGAAAAAAGCGGCTACATCAAAGGACAATGGCAAACACAGAAAAACCGACGGCTTAAAATCTACAAAATAACCCCCACCGGCGAAATCGTCCTCAAACAAGCCATCATAAAACAAACCGAAATCTTAAGTAACATGAGCAACCTCTTCGCCGAATTCGCCCGCGACGTCTTAAACATCGAAACAACCACCCCCCTACCTAACATGCCCTCACCATTCAGCCGCTTCCTTGAAGACAAAAACAACGATAAAGAAAACACACAGCACCTCGAAGCCCACCGCAAACGCCTCTTGGAATCAATCAAAACGCTACGACAACAA
This sequence comes from Candidatus Bathycorpusculum termitum, assembly GCA_031254875.1. Classification (GTDB taxonomy): domain Archaea; phylum Thermoproteota; class Bathyarchaeia; order Bathyarchaeales; family Bathycorpusculaceae; genus Bathycorpusculum; species Bathycorpusculum termitum. The sequence goes on along the minus strand of JAIRTW010000036.1, from coordinate 11,708 downwards.
CTCAGTGACGTGAACCAGAAAATAGCAGAAATAAAAAAACAACCACCTGAAGATAAAAAGGATAAAAATCCGCTTTAGAACACAAACACACTCATTTACACAACTCCCCCTTTTTAGGGTGAACCCCCCCCTTATCACCGCTATACAAATCCAAGACAGCCAGAACATTTACTACTGATGGGCACTTGTTGTTTGTGCGGTGGTGTTAAGCGGTCTGTTTATTGTTTTGTGGAAGAAATTATAATATACCAAAAGCGGACCGGAGTGTAACAGTTTTTGCCGAAACATTAAATTCTCTAGAATCTACTGAGGTATGTGGCAGAGGCGAAGCGAATATGGGCGAACAAATTTTTGTCCGGTGCATTAAATGAAAGTTTTATCAACATTGGGATTGTATGTGTCTCTGTCGTAGCCATTACGCGGAATACACTGCTACATCTGCATCGGTAAAGTAGCCTACGCGTATAACCATATAGATTTTCAAGGAGAAATGATGTTGATTGAAAGTATAAATTGGATGGCCGGTGGCCCGCAGGGGAGCGGAGTTGACACAGCATCCACTATATTTGGCAAAGCCTGTGGATACGGTGGCATCTATGTTTACGGCAGACGTGAATATCACTCCAACATTAAAACTATGCATAGCTACTTCCATCAGCGGGTCAGCAAACAACCTATAGGGGCAAACATTGCAGATGTGGATTTGCTGGCTGCGTTTGACGCCGAGACCGTGGTGCGTCATGTGGGTGAAATTGTGAGTGGCGGCGGCTTAATCGTGGATTCACGCGATCTTTTTGTTAATACTTTAGGGGATATTGTGACTTTTAATGAGGATTACAAGAATCAAATTCGGAATTTCCAAAAAGAGAACGGAATAGGCGAAAACATAAACGATTATCTCAATTACACTAAACAAAGAGGTATACAGGTTTATCCTGTGCCATATATGGATCTGCTCAAGGAAATCGGCGGAAAACTCCACATAGAAAGCCTAAGTGTACTTTCAAAAATGGTTAATGTTTTAACTATTGGTGTATCTTTTGCGTTACTAAAGTATGATCGTAAACTCGTTGAGGAGGCAATAAAAACAACCTTCCACGAAAAAATCGTTAGTATGAACTTGGCCGCCGTAAATCAAGCTTACGATTACACCGAAGATACCTTTGATACAAAAAGTTTCAAGTACCAACTTGAAAAGCAACCTGCAAATGAACCACGGATTTTTCTGACAGGAAATCAAGCGGTCGCGATGGGCAAAGTGCTGGGCGGATGCAGAATCCAAACATACTATCCCATCACACCCGCCGCTGATGAGAGTGAATTCATAGAATCCCACGAAATTCTCAAAACTAAAACCGGAAATCAAGAAGCCGTCATTGTAATGCAGACAGAAGATGAAATTGCCGCAGTAAACGCTGCTTCAGGCGCATGTCTGGCTGGTGCAAGAGCTGCCACAAGCACTTCTGGACCGGGTTTTTCGTTGATGGTTGAGGGTTTAGGCTGGGCAGGCAACAACGAAGTACCCTTAGTCATTACCTATTATCAGCGTGGCGGACCTTCAACAGGGCAACCTACACGGCACAGTCAGCAGGATCTCCGCTTTGCGATGCATGCCGCACATGGTGAATTTGCACGCATAATTTTGGCATCAGGCGACATAGAGGAATGTTTCTTTGATGCTGCTGAGGTCTTCAATTTAGCAGAAAAGTATCAGATGCCTGTAATTCATTTGATTGATAAGGGTATGGCGAATTCGTCACAGACCTACGCCGTCTTTGATTACACTAAAGTGAAAATCGATCGCGGTTTAATCGTGGATGAAAAAGAGCTGGAAGGCAAAGTCTACAAGCGTTTTCAATTCACTGAGAAGGGGATTTCGCCGCGGGCTTTTCTGGGGACTAAAAACGCCGTGCAGTGGTGCAGTGGCGATGAACACAACGAGATGGGCAACATAAACGAGGACCCACTCAATAGACGGAAAATGATGGATAAACGCATAGGCAAACTTGAAGTAGTCGATAAGGAGGTGCCGTTGGAGTTTAAGGTGAATTTCTTTGGTGATCAAGACTCTGAGTGCATCGTAGTCAGTTGGGGCTCGCCCAAAGGCGCCATCATCGAAGCCCTCAATCAGCTAAAAGAAGAAGGCAAAAGTTTAGGATACCTCCAAGTACGTATGATTCATCCGCTTCCCTCTGCTTACATAAAAAAGCTTCTGATGGGGAAAAAATGCATCATTGATATTGAGGATAATCACACGGCACAGCTCGGCGGTATAGTCACTGAACAAACACAAATCAAACCCAGCCACTTCATCCTCAAGTACACAGGGCGTCCTATGATGACAACCGAAGTCTATCAAGCCATAAAAGCAGTTTTAGAAAACAAAGCCCCCAAACGGCAGGTGTTGATGTTTGGCGCATAAACCTTCTGAGTACAAATCCGGAGTCTATGTGGACTGGTGTCCTGGCTGTGGAGATCACGGAATTGTCGCTGCAGTACAGATGGCACTGGCAGAATTGGCACTGGAACCCCACAACGTTGTTATAGTTTCTGGTGTAGGTAATGCAGCCAAGTTGCCGCACTTTGTCAAAGTTAACGGTGTTCACACGCTCCATGGCAGGTTGTTGCCATTTGCGTTGGGTATAAAGATGGCGAATCCTGCTCTGGAAGTCATCGGAGTCGGTGGAGACGGTGATGGATTGGGTATTGGCGCAGGACACTTTGTCAATGCAGGACGCCGAAATATCGACATGACTTATCTTTTCCACAACAACGGTGTGTATGGTTTAACCAAAGGGCAGGCTTCCCCCACGCTCAAGTTAGGTATGAAGACAAAGGCGCTACCACAGCCCAACATCAACGAGGGTATTGTCGCTATTTCAGTGGCAATCGCATCAGGCTACACCTTTACGGCACGTTCCTATGCATTTGATTTAATTCATCTAAAAGACACCATAAAACAGGCCATCCAGCACAAGGGTTTAGCGTTTATTGAAATATTGCAACCTTGTCCGGTCTACAATGACATCAACACCAAAGATTGGTATGCCGGCGAGGATCGCAAAGATTCTGAGGGCAAACCGCAGAGCCGCCTCTACAAGCTACAGGATATCGGCTTTGACCCCGTTGTCCATGTTAAGGGTGAAGTGTTCAAAAAGATGTTGGCTGGCATCGAGAAAGCACATGAATGGGGGGATCGCATACCCATCGGCATCTTCTATCAGAATCCTCTGGAACCCACTTTTCAGGATCGTTTTATGGGTCGTATACCTTTCTATCTGAGGAATCCGCCGGCGAAGCAAACGCTGAAAAATGTAGACGGCACCTCAACGGTGGATTTAGATGAATTTATGGCTGATTTAAAAACAAGTTAGAAAGTTTTGCGCTGGCGATGCGGTTTTTTGTTGCTTAATTTCAGTTTATGGTTTGGGCTGTTGTCCACTCTTTTTTATTTTGTGCGGGTACTTTTGTTTTGTGTGTTGTTTGGATGTTGCTTTGTTATTAGTTTGTTTGCGTAAACTTTAACCTGCGTGTGTATTTGTCTAATTAGGGGCGTTTTGGTGATTTGGAGGGTTTTTTGGTGTCTTATATGTTGAGATTTTTGTGTATTTTTCACGGTTTTATGTCTGGGTGTTTTGGCGGATTTGAGGGTTTAATGTAAAAAATTATTATATATGCGCTAACTGTAGTGTACTAAGTAAGCCCGTTAACACTACGGATAAAAGAAAGGAAGAACATATAACACATGAGATGCCCCTACTGCAACTCAGAAAATTCAAAAACCCTCGAAACACGTGACTCCGCAGAAAATACCACCCGCAGACGCAAAGAATGCGTCAACTGTAGTAAACGCTACACCACCTATGAATACCTCGAAACCGTCGAACTCATGGTCCGCAAAAAAGACGGTGAACTACAGCGTTTTGATGTTAACAAAATAATCAGGGGTCTCCAGAAAGCCTGCGAAAAACGCCCCGTCGCCATGACACAGATAAACGAATTAGCAGATCAAGTCCGCCAGGACTTAATGCTTAAAGGGGCCGCGGAAGTCGCATCAGAGGAAATCGGCGATTTAATCATGAAGTACCTAAAAAAAGTCGACCGTATCGCCTACATACGGTTCGCTTCAGTTTACAAACAGTTTGAAGAACCTGAAGATTTCAGGCGGGTAATTTTGGAAGTGAAAAAACAATGAAATTCGTATTAAAACGTGACAGTAAATTAGAACCATTCGATCAAGAACGCATCACTCAAGCCATCTATAAAGCTGTAAAAGCAGTAGGCGGCAGAGATAAAGAACAGGCTAAAAAAGTCAGCGACGAAGTTGTTGCCGAACTCAACAAAACCTTCGGCGACGACGGTGTCCCCACAGTCGAAGAAGTACAAGATCTCGTCGAAAAACGCCTCATCGAAAACGGACACGCCTCCACCGCCAAAGCCTATATCCTCTACCGCAAACAACACACCGACATGCGAGAACTCGCCGCACTTTTGAGCTCCTCGGACATGGTAGATCAGTACCTTGAAGTCGAGGACTGGCGTGTCAAAGAGAACAGCAACATGAGCTACTCACTTCAGGGCCTCAACAACTACCTCTCCTCCGCAGTCATCGCCAAATACTGGATAGCACGCATCTACCCAGAAAACATCGCAGCATCCCACTTCTCAGGCGACATCCACATTCACGACTTGGGCGTTTTAGGTCCCTACTGTGTGGGGTGGGACATAAACGACCTCTTGCTCTCCGGCTTTGGCGGAGTCCACGGCAAAATCGAGAGCAAACCCGCCAAACACTTCCGCACTGCACTAGGACAAATCGTTAACTTTTTCTACACCCTACAGGGCGAAGCAGCAGGTGCACAAGCATTTAGCAACTTTGACACATATCTAGCACCCTTCATACGATACGACAAGTTAACCCAAAAAGATGTGGAGCAGTCACTACAGGAATTTTTCTTCAATATGAACGTACCCACACGCGTTGGTTTCCAAGCACCATTCACCAACCTTACCCTAGACTTAACTGTACCCGATTTCATGAAAAACGAAGCCGTCATCTACAATGGCAAAGTCACAACCGATACCTACGGCGACTTTACCAAAGAATTAGAGATGCTTAACTTAGCCTTCGCTGAGGGCATGAAGCAGGGCGACGCAAAAGGCAGAGTCTTCACCTTCCCCATCCCCACCTATAACATAACCAAAGACTTCGACTGGGACTCACCGACTTCGCGGGCTATCTTTGAAGTTACTGCCAAATATGGGGTCCCCAACTTTAGCAACTTTGTCAACAGCGACATGAAACCCGAAGACGTCAGAAGCATGTGTTGCCGACTCCGTATCGACAATCGTGAACTTCGCAAACGAGGCGGCGGCTTCTTTGGAGCTAACCCGTTGACGGGCAGCATTGGCGTTGTCACCCTCAACATTCCCCGCATCGGTTACCTCTCCAAAGATGAAGATGAATTCTTTGAAAAGCTAGGCAACTTGATGGAAACCGCAAAAGCCAGCCTCGAAATCAAACGCAAGGTACTCGAGGCTTTCACCGATAATGGCCTCTACCCCTACTCTAAACGTTACCTGAGGCACATTAAAGAGGGATTTGACAAGTACTGGAAGAATCACTTCTCAACAATTGGTATAGTTGGCATAAACGAGGCGCTCATCAACCTGCTTGGACAAAACATTGCCTCAAAAGATGGACAGGCGTTTGCAGTTAAAATTCTCACATACATGCGTAAACAAATAACTGAATACCAAGAAGAAACAGGCAACATTTACAACCTTGAAGCCACTCCAGCAGAGGGCACATCATACCGTTTAGCCCGTCTCGACAAGAAACGCTATCGAGACATCATATTTGCTAACCAAAAGTACATAGCAGCCGAACATGCTGAGCCCTTCTACACCAACTCCTCGCAACTACCAGTAGACTTCGCAGGTGACCTCTTTGAGGCCCTTGAACACCAAGAAACCCTCCAGACACTCTACACAGGCGGCACAAACTTTCACATATTCATAGGCGAACGCTTACCGACATGGAAATCTGCAGCGGAATTGGTCAAAAAAGTCAGTTGGGGCACAAAACTTCCCTACTTCACTCTAACCCCAACGTTTAGCATCTGCCCAAGCCATGGCTACACCACCGGCGAACACAAAACCTGTCCCGTCTGCGGAGCGAAAAGTGAAGTTTACAGCCGTGTCGTGGGATACCTTCGACCAGTCGACCAATGGAACGACGGCAAACAAGCTGAATTCGCCATGCGCAAAACCTTTGACCGCTCCACAGTAGTAACGTCAGCACCCTTAACGGTTTAGGTGAATAACTGCATTGAAGTTTAGCGGATTACAAAAAACCAGCCTGCTTGACTACCCCGACAAAGTAGCAGCAGTGCTGTTCACGCCGGGCTGTAACCTACGTTGCCCCTTCTGCCACAACTACAAAATCGCCTCTGACCCCCAACCGCCATTTCTTCAAGAGAGCGCGGCACTAGCTATTTTAGAGAAACGCAAAAAATATGTCGATGCAGTCGTCATAACCGGCGGAGAACCCTGCATGCACAGAGAACTGCCCAAATTCCTTGCCAAACTCAAAGAACACGGATTTTCAGTCAAGTTAGACACCAACGGCTTCTTCCCCGACGTACTTGAAGAATGCCTTGGATACGTTGATTATGTGGCGATGGATGTGAAAACCTGCTATGAAAAGTATCGATTGCTAGGCACCGCCGATACCACAGCCATGATGCGCTCATTGGAGATGCTCAAAATGGGCAAGGTACCCTACGAATTTCGCACAACCGCTGTGCCGGAACTTTTGACAGCCCAAGATGCATATGCAATCGGTGAGATGATAAAAGGCACCAAAGCATATGCAATCCAGCAGTTCGTCCCCCAAGCCACACTTGACAAACACTACCAAACACTCAAACCCTATACACCCGAAAAAATCAACGAATTCGCCAAGATAATTGGGCCTTACACCGAAAAAATCATCCTCAGGATCTGACCACATACAGCAGGAAAAGATATTGGCGCGGTCAGTTCTCTTAGACCCCAGTTCTCTTCAATTACGATTGGAAGAGCTGTTCTATAGTCTATGAGCACTACAACACAGAATTGACAACATGACATATTTTGGGTTAGCCTTGTTAGCTGACTCAACCTTCAGCCTTTTTGTTTTTACTTTATCTTATACCAGATGGGCCCCCGTCCCGATCAATATATCTACAACACACACTAAGCGGCAATATCTTTTTTAGTTCTTACCAATCCTATTTTTGCAGTGTAGACTATGGAAGAAGCAACTATTTGGACTCCCGCGGATGGCGACACCTTTGTCACCCAAGATGGATTCATAATGAACACGTTTGGCTATGAACATCCCGACGGCAGAGTTTTTGCATTCCTCAAATATATCCCCGCCAAATACAAAGAGCTCTTCAATGTCGAGATGCTTCAGCGCACATGGAAATTTGGCTCAAACCCCCTAACTATCCAACTGTTCCGTGCGGAGAAACTCTACACCGCCAAAAACTATCAAACGTTTATAGAAGCCTTCCGAGAAAACTTTCCCAACTATCTCTTCTTTGATCAAACTCGAGGCAAAGAGCTCATAACGGCACCTTTGGATAGAATCAAGCAGGTGTTTGTGCCCAAAGACCGCTTGATTTGGTTACAAAACCTCAAAAACCCTGACAGCCTCCAAGGGCACGCCTTAAAACTCATCGAACTTATTCATAAAGAATCAAAAGTGCCCTATTCAGATTTAGGTATACATGGTTCCATCGCGTTGGATATGCATGCACCGGAAAGTGACATCGACTTTGTGGTTTATGGCACCGATAACTTCCGCCAAGTTGAGCAGACCATACAGATACTGGTTAATCAGGGTACCCTAACCTACATTGCGGGCAACCGCATCGAAGCCGCACGTCGATTCGTCGGCAAGCATGAGGGCAAAATTTGGATGTACAACGCCACCAAAAAACCTAAAGAAATCAAAGGTAAATACGGCGACTGCACCTACACACCATTGGCACCTGTGCGCTTCACAGCAACCATCTGCGACGATACCGAAACAATGTATCGTCCAGCAGTCTACAAAATCACTCAATACAAACCTCAAGATGCCCAATCCGAAGTTGACCTTGAAAAAATTCCCCTACAGGTCACCTCCAATATCGGTTGCTACCGAAACGTCGCCCGCACTGGACAACAAATCAAAGTCGCAGGCACCCTTGAGAAAGTCCAATCCATTCACGATGGTTCGATGTTCTATCAGGTTGTTGTAGGAACAGCCACCTCAGAAGAAGAATACATATGGCCAATCTAAAACTGCGCGACCGCGACGCTATCCAAACCGAAGAAGGAATTATTTTCCGCGTGTTTGGTTACAGCCGCCCCAAAACCAGTTATATCTGTGATGCTGAATATGCCAGCTCTAAAATCTTTAGTTCCACTGATCCTAGGGCGCCGCGTGAGGGTAGAAATGAGCTGTTCTATAAATTCTACAACGATGAAGGCCTAAAGCTCATCTCCAAGAAATATCCGCAGTACCTTGTTAATCATGAGATGTTGGGGCTCAAAATCGTTGGTGTTCCAGAGAATCTCATTACGAAAGTGCAGCAACCGCAACCTCGGCTTCAGGAACTGTCAGAGAAGGGCCCGTCTGATCAGTTGTTGGCGGCGATGGAGCGGGTGTTAGATATTGTCTCAAGCAAATCTGGGGTTGTCAAAGGGAGCTTTGGTGTGTTTGGTTCTATGTTACATGGTTTTCATCATCCGCGATATTCCGATATCGATTTTACGATTTATGGCAAAGTTGAAAATCAAAAGATAGTGCAGACAATGGCACAACTGTATGCTGATTCCAGTTCAGGGCTTAGCAATGAATTTGCGTCTGAAGACGTCATGGCGGGTAAGCGGTGGCTGTTTAAAGACTTCACTGTACAAGACTTTGTTTGGCATCAGCACCGTAAGATGATTTATGGCTTATATGATGACCGCCCCAACAGCGGTCGAGTCATCAAGGCAGAATTTGAGCCGGTGAGAGCTTGGAATGAAATTAGAAACGAATATGACTCTGAGGCCTGTATCGCTCATAGGGGCTGGGTTAGGATTAAAGCTCGCGTTATATCAGATGATGATGCACCGTTTATTCCGTCTGTTTATGGTATTGAACCTCTTGAAGTTCTCAGTGGACCCAAAGAAGCCATAGAGGCGGTTCGGGTATTTAGCTACATGGAGGAATTCCGCCAGCAGGTGCAACGTGACGAAATAATCATAGTGGAAGGCGGCCTTGAAGAGGTATCATCGCCAAGTGGCAATTATCTGCAGGTTACGTTGACTTATTGTCCCCGCTACTATGAGCAGGTGCTAAAAGCCCTGCATTAATTTAATGGGAGAGCACCAGGTAGTCTTGGGGTTTATTGCCTAAAATCAGGCGGTAATGTTCTCTGCCGCCTTTTTTGTCGGTTACCTGCTCGATTTTTCCTTGTGCTTCAATCCATTCACCTACCTTTGCTTGCATGCAAAATCGGCCCCGAAAAGAAACTACTTCCTCAATCGGTGATAGCACAGAACCATCGAGGATTTGGACGTGGTCAAGTTTGTAGGTACAGGGGGTAAAGAGAGCATCTTGGTCGTCAAGTATTATTGAGAGAATTTTGCTGTATCCACTGTTTTGGTAGCATATGTCGCCGTATTGTTGGGGGGCTTCGTTTTGTTCTTTGACAAAGCGAATGAAATAATCGGTGTTATGGTACATTCCTTGGAAGGCTTTATGTGACTCCACTGCGGAGAAATCGTTAAAGCTCATCTGAGTGTCTTTAGAACGGAAATCATATAGATTTTTGAGTTCTGCAACTGTGTAGGGCCTGAATCCCGAATTAGAGGTTTTTTGAAGTTCCTGCAATGCAAGGTATGCTTTGCGGCTGTTTTCTATGCCGTAAACTATGGGGTCGATGTCAGAGTTTGCTGTGGTTAAACCAGCCATTATAGAACCAGAAATGCCGATGCTACTCCAGGGAATGCCTGCTTTATGCTTCAATACTATAGCCAAATTCAGTGCTTTCTCTTCGAGAGTAGAGAGATTTTTTATACTCCGTAAGGTGGTCAGTTTTTCTGTTGGCTGATAGTGCTCAATGATTTGGTTGGTTGGGACTTCACAGAGAATTTCGCCGAAAATTGGATCAAAAACGATGAGGTCAGGGTGATTTTCTTTTAGATATTTGAAACGATCATCTAAACTATACACTTTACCATAGAGCCGGTCGTTGCCTTTTCTTGTGCCCTGTGCTGAGGGTATGAAACGGGGAAAGGCAATGATTTTGTCTTGAGGATGAATTGTGCCCTTAACATCAAAAATTACACCGCTTTGGATTTTAATTAAATCGCCTTCACGTGCCCTCATACGTATCCTTCTTGAGCTAAAGTTTTGGATACTTTAATAAAGCTTCTTTGGAGTCTAAACTAAGTGCGTCTCATGAGCAGTTTCCAAAAAGCACAATACATCGCCAAATGCCTCCAACTGGCAATAATGTTGGAAGTCAGCATCCAAAAACCCGGCAACGTCAGTTTCACCACCAGCTTTAAGGAAACCCGTGTTGAACATTTTTTAGCATCCGCCATCGCCGCTGGACCAAGCTTTCAGAAAGCAGCTTCTCGGGGAGTTGCTACAACTAAGAGACAAATAGAACTTGAAAAGCTGGGTATGGGTGAGCTAATAAAGGCTTGCTCAGCTGATGTTGCATCTTGGCAACATGGCGGAAACACCATCCTTGGCACAGTGATGCTGTTTATGCCGCTGGCAACCGCCGCGGGTATGACGCCGATAGAGAAAAAAGTTAGCTTTGACTTCACAGTTCTGCGCCGAAACCTCGACGTGGCAGTTAAGGCAACAACTGCATGGGACGCCGTACATCTCTATGAAGCCATCGATATTGCCTGCCCCAGCGGATTGGGTGATGCACCTGACCTTGATGTCACCGATTCCACTTCAAAGAAAAGGCTACTAAAAGAGAAGGTGGGGTTATTTGAGGTGTTCAAACTCGCCGCAAACTATGACGATATATGCTATGAATGGGTCAACAATTACCCCATAACCTTTGATTTGGCCTATCCCTACCTACGAGAACAACTCAACAACAAACCCCTCAACACAGCAGTCGTTCATACATTTCTAAAAATCCTCTCCAAACACCCAGACACATTTATTGCCCGCAAAATGGGCAAACCCAAAGCGCAAGAAATCTCCAAAATCTCCCAAACCATCCTAGAAATAGGCGGCTTGGAAACTATAGAGGGCAAAGAAAACATAGTTGAATTTGACAAAAAACTCCGTACCATAGGAAATGCCTGCAACCCCGGCACTACAGCAGATTTAACTGCAGCTGCCTTGGCACTTTGTGTTCTTGACGGGTACAGACCCTAATCTTGCGATTTACAAAGTGTTAAGCCACAGGCTCAATCATGGCTTAAGCACCAAAGTATCATCAAGAAAAACGAAAAAGACAAAACAAAACACAGGGTAAGCCTGATGTAGAAAGCAAATAAGTCTAACTAAAAAAGGAAAAGGGAAGTCTGATTTTTACCGTCTATTTCTTTCGGAGGATAAGTACGCCGATAATAACTACAGCAAGAATGATAGCAACAACACCAATAGCCAAATAAGTCAACAGATCAGCCGTCGTTACTAAGCCCACATA